>NZ_JBQSWC010000046.1:0-19562 GCF_052376775.1 Halomonas sp. AOP43-A1-21
CTAGGGCGTAAAACATTTTGTGCTTTAAGTTTAGCGGCAACATTTGCTATTAGCGGCTGCCAATCAGGCGCTGATTTTGGCGGTCTTGTATCAGCGGGCACCAATATGGCGGGCGCCGCCATGATGTCAGACCAGCAAATACAGCAAATGGGTGATCAAACCATTGCCCAACTTGATAATGAAAACCAGCTTGTTGCCACTAACAGCCCGTATGCCGAGCGTTTGCAAAATCTGACTCAAGGCTGGGAAGTTGTTGAAGGCCATACGCTCGATTTTAACGTTTATCAGGTCTCCGAAATTAATGCGTTTGCAGTGCCCAATGGTTCCATCCGGTTATACAGTGGGTTAATGGACGAAATGACCGACGATGAGGTGCGTTACGTTATTGCTCATGAAATAGGCCATGTCGCTTTAGGACACTCCAAGCGGGCTTTCCAGGTCGCTTACGCTGCGTCTGCGGCACGTGAAGCTGCGGCTTCAAGCGGCAGCAGCACCGCCGCCGTCCTATCTACTTCTGAACTTGGCGATTTAGGAGAAAAGCTTATTAATGCCCAGTTCTCTCAGCGTCAGGAAAATGAAGCTGATGACTATGCCATTGAGCTTCTACAGGAGCATAATATGGATGCTGAGGCCTCAATCACTGCGCTGCGCAAACTTGAAGCCAAATATGGTAATAATAGTAGCTTCTTTTCTAGCCACCCAGCCGCTGGCGATCGTGCGAGTCGCTTAGAAACCACGCTTAATTAAGCAATCGTTTATTTACTCCTGCCAGATAGCCACGATGCTGATGGCAGGAGTACTGCTTTATGATGTATAACACCTCAATTAAAAAATCGTTTAATCAACTCGCATACCGATCTAAAAAACCAACACGACTTAATAATTGACATTCTCTTCACATTTAATGCTTTATATTAATTTATAAAATTTCATTATCATATATTTAAAAAGCACTTTCACACTACTTTACTGCTCCTCTCTTACTATTCCTCCAACTGCGTCAAATAAGTATCCTGCAGAATATACATGCGCTTTACATCGCGGTATTTGCCATTGATAAAGAACTCCTGAACCAAGTGTCCTTCTTCGATAAACCCGCTCTCTTCGTAAAGGTGGATTGCTTTGACATTTTCCACTGCCACAATTAAAAACACCTTATGAATATTTAAAATAGTAAAGGAATAATGCAAGGCTTGACGGATCAGTGAGCGAGCAAAGCCTTTTCCTTGATGGTCTGGCGTAATAATGATTTGAAATTCAGCGCTACGATGGATGTAGTCGATTTCAATCAGCTCCACCAACCCAATAGCCACACCGGCACTATCTTCGGCTACAAAGCGTCGCTCGGCATTGTCATGAATATGCTTATTATAAAGCTCTTCTAGCTCATCAAACGACTCGTATGGCTCCTCAAACCAGTAAGACATAATGCTTTGATTATTATTTAACTCATGCACGAAACGTAGGTCACTACGTTCCAGCGCACGTAAAAAAAGTAGATGGCTCATGGATACTGCTCTCATCGTGTAGTGGTTATTGACTGTCGTAATAACTCAAATAGCCACAACGTGGTTTAAACATGGCGTTTAAAAGAAAATAGCTCGGCTAAAGGATGCTCTTTCCCCTCAATTAACGCACGCAATAATTTTGCGCCGATCATGCTGTAGCTAATGCCGTTGCCGCCATAAGCCATGGCAAAATGCACGTTGGGTCCATGGGCATCGTGAGGGCCAAAATAAGGCAGTCCGTCGCTTGTTTCAGCAAACGTGCCCGCCCAGCTAAAAGTAGGATTAATTGTTAATGACGGCCAAAGTGCCTTTACCTTATCAGCCAGCCCTTGGGCTTTTTCCAGTACCCGGTCATCGCGGCGATTGGGGATATCCTGCTCGTCATCATCCCCACCCACCAGCAGGCGCCCATTTTGAGTGGTACGCAGATAAAGATACGGCCGCGCCGATTCCCAGACTAGCGTATGTTGTAGCTCACCCAGCATTTCAGGCGTCAGCGGGTCGGTAATAAACGCATAGCTGCTGCGATTTTTCGCCACGGGTTCAGGCAGCCACGCCTGGGACTCATAGCCTGCAGCAACCACTACCTGCTGACAGGTGAGCGTTGCGCCATTAGTTAGCGTAAGCGCTATATGCTGGTCATGCTGGGTCATGCGCTCAACCTGGGTACGGTCATACACCTCGCTGTCCCGTGTGGCTATCTTGCTAAACAGCTGATAGGCCATTCGATAAGGATCCATGCTTGCCGCAAGCTCCGTTAAAATAGCCCCAGGCGCGTCGAAACCATAGCGTTCTATAAGCGCTGCTCGCTCCAGCCAGCTGGCCTCAAAGCCGTTTTTATTACGTAGCAGCAGCTCCGCTTTTAAAGATGCGACGTCGTCTTCGTTGCTTGCAAAATAGAGGCTTTTTTGGCGCTCAAACTCTACGTCTTCCAGCCCAAGCGCCAAGGCCTCAAGCTCAAGAATCGACTCGGCACAGGCGCGATAGGCAAGTACCGCATTCGCCTCACCGTAACGCTCGGCAAGCTCGCTCATATGAGTATCAATTTCATACTGCAACAGCGCGGTACTCGCCGCCGTACTCCCCCAGCCGATGTCTCGACGCTCGAGTACCACCACGTGGTGGCCATGCTGACTTAGCTCATTGGCAATCAGTGCTCCGGTAATCCCGCCACCAATCACCGCTACGTCACATTGATGGTCATGGGTTAGCTGTGGGAAAGTAGCCAACAAACCATTTTTTACTGCCCAAAACGGATAGCCGCTTTTAAGATCCATCTTCTTCCCTTTACAGAGTGTGGTATCGATAGCTTTAACAATAGTTGCTTGTCGTAGAAATCACTTATTTATAAAAGGAACATTTCATGATTGATTTACGTAGCGATACGGTAACTCGCCCGTCCCCGGCCATGCTGGAAGCCATGATGAGTGCACAGGTAGGCGACGATGTTTGGGGTGATGACCCGACGGTAAATGCGTTTCAGAAAAACCTGGCAGCGATCACCGGCAAGCAGGCGGCGCTGCTTTTCCCCAGCGGCACACAGAGCAATCTAGTCGGCCTGATGGCCCACTGCGAACGCGGTGATGAGTATATCGTGGGCCAATCCGCTCACACCTATCGTTACGAGGGGGGTGGCGCCGCCGTGCTGGGCAGCATTCAGCCGCAGCCCATTGAGAACGCCAGCGACGGCAGCCTACCACTGGAAAAAATCAGCGCGGCGATTAAAGCCGATGATTTTCACTTTGCCCGCACGCGCCTTTTAACACTGGAAAACACCATTGGCGGCAAGGTGCTGCCTGAAGATTACGTGCGCCAGGCAACCGAATTTGCCCGCTCGCGCGGTTTATCAACGCATCTGGATGGCGCACGCCTGTTTAACGCCGCGGTGGCGTCTCAAGCGTCGTTGGAACAGCTTTGCACGCCGTTCGACAGTGTCTCACTATGCTTTTCAAAAGGAATGGGAACGCCCATTGGCTCTGCCCTGGTAGGCTCTCAGGCGTTTATCGAACGCGCCCGGCGCTGGCGCAAAGTTGTGGGTGGCGGTATGCGCCAGGCAGGAATTATTGCGGCGGCATGCCAGTATGCTTTGGATCATCATATGGATGACTTGGCAAAAGATCATCAGCGTGCCACACGTTTAGCACAAGGTTTGGCCGCGCTACCGGGCGTCGAGATTACCTCTCAAGCCACCAATATGGTGTTTGTAAGCATTCCAGACGAACACGTAGCGCCTCTTTCAACCTGGCTTAAAGGGCACGGCATTTTAATTGAGCTTTTATATGCCACGCGCCTTGTCGTTCACCGTGATATTGACGATGCCGATATCGATAAAGTGCTTGAGGTGATGGAGGCGTATTTTAAACAGCAGTAGGTGGCTGATCACTTAGAGTAGCGAGGCTTGTAAAACAAAATCCTTGCCCCCTTAAACCATGATATTTCAGCCTCACTTACCCGCTTACCCGCTTACCTGGGCCACTGCATCGCGGCTGGCCGCTTCTCGCTGCTCACCGGTAAGCTCTACCAACTGCCCCTGGCGCATTTCCAGCAGGCGGTCAGCTTGATCGAAGTAGTGATCGTCATGGCTGATGACGACTACTGTCTTTCCCAGCGCCTTAAGCTTCGGCAATAGCTCACGGTAAAAAACGCGGCGGAATTGGGGGTCTTGGTCGGCGGCCCACTCGTCAAGCAGCAGCAGGTCGCGTTGTTCAGCGACTGCCAGCAGCATCGCCAGACGCTTGCGCTGCCCCTGAGAGAGATTGATATTGGTGATACGGCCGCCGTCGAAATCGAGTTTGCTATGCATGCCCAGTGCGGCAAGCCACTCTTCCATCAGCGCCGGGTCAGGTGACTCGCCAGCTGGCCCCATCAGGCGGTCAAACAGATGCAGGTCGGTGTAAATCGCCGAGAAGTGCTGGCGATAGCGCGTCCAGTCGTCCTCCTCCAGCGGCCTTCCATCAACCTGTACACAGCCGCTTTGGGGCTGATAAAGCCCGGTAAGCAGCCTCGCCAACGTCGATTTTCCACTGCCGTTACCGCCGATCAGGAACACCACCTCGCCTCGTCTCAAGGTCAGGTCGATAGGGCCGATAGCAAAGCCCGGCCGGGATTCTTCATCTGGATAACGATAACTAACTTGCTTCAGGATCAGCGCTTGCCAGTCATGACGCAACGCAGAGTGCCCGAATGCCTCACGATGCTCGGCCAAGTCTAAACTGCTGATCTTTTCGAATGCCACACGAGCGTTAATCAGCGTCGGAAAAGCACCGATCGCTTGGATAAGCGGCGCGCGTAAAAACAGCAGCGTAAGTGAAAAGGTAGTGGCGACCTGTACCGATGCCCATCCCAAACCGTTGGCCAAAAAGAACGCCACACCAATGGCCCCGAGCATCATGATGTTGAACCAGTTCACCGCGCTTAGATGGTAGGTATCTCCAAGAATAAAATGGCGCCGACAATCCTTTGCGTTAGGCGTATAGACATCTCGATACAGCCATTCGGCGCGGTCGCGGTTGAGCGCCAGCTCTTTGCGCCCCTCAATAACCGCCTGATAATCCGCATAGAGACGATCCTGTATCTCGCGAAGTTTGGCCATATGCCCATAGACACGAGCCACCAGGCGTATGCCAATTAAAACCGTCACGATCACCCAAAGCGCGGTGACGCCCAGCATGGTAGGCGAAAGCCATGCCAAGTAAAGCGTAGCACCTACCGTCAGCACCCCGCCCTGCACCAGTTCCGGCAAGCGTATAAACGCAACGGTCACTGAGCTTACGTCGGTGGAGAGACTCGCTAACAAACGCGCACTGCCAATCTGCTCGGCGCGCTCAATGCTGGTATCCAGTATTCGCTTAACCAACTGCCCCCGCAGCCGGTAGACGAAATGATGGCCCAGCGTGGTCAGCGCCAATTGTGACGCCAGGGTAATAACCAGTAATAATGCTATCAGCCCCAGAAACTCAGGCAGAATGCGCCAGGGGTCGGCGAACGAGCCCAGCAATCGTTGATTAATAAAAGCGATGACACCAATACCCAGGCCAGCGCTTGTCAAACTAAGAAGCACTACACCGACAAACGGCCAGCGGTAATCACGCCATACAATCCTCAATAGCTCCATGCAATAGATCTCCTGGCGATTCAAAAGGTGGGATGGCGCACCGCTAGCGCTGGCGCTTAGCCGGACGATTTTCAGGTTTCAGCGGGCAGCCGCCGCACAGTGGCTCCCCAGGTAACCGATACTTGATACAGCACAGCCGCCGCACGCGAGCAGGCGTTTCTCCGCCGAGTTCCAGGTAGCGCACCGGCTGGTAAAGCGTGTTGCGCCGCCCGTTTGCTAATGTCTGGGTAGCAAGATAATCCAGCAGTGGCTCACCAGCGCCGATAAACGCAGGATGCTGTGAGCAGGTTCTGCCCACAAATTCCACATAATGGCCGAGATTGCTCCAGAACACCTTGGCAGAAAGCCCAGAGACCTCGGCCAGCGCGTCAATAAGCGGCGCACAGTGGTCATCGAATAGACGGCTGAAGCGCGCCTGGAGTGCGTTAGAAGCCAACGGTTCGCCACCGTGAGGCAGCCAGACACGCGTTGTCAGGCCGTGATCATCCAATGCCAGCCGTAACTCATCCCCACCCACCGGCAAGTCGTAGCCCAACAACAAATTGGCCACCAGAGTCGGAATTGAGACGCTGCCGAAATGAAATTTCGACCACAGCGAAGCGACTGCCAGAAAGTCGGCATCGTCACCGTGGTATCGGCGATAACGGGCCAACTGCGCGTTTAGCACCTCCCGATCCAGCAGTTCCGAGGCTCCCAGCGTAGGAACATCAGGCCGACCAAAGCAGGGCGCTTTTAAGTTATTCAACGGCGGCTGACGGTAGAGCGCCAGCAACGCGTCTGCTGGGTTCACGACCGATAGCGCACTCGCTGCCTCTCTCATAGCCGCCGCAGCCCCCACATGAAGTAGGCACCGCCAATCAACGAAGCAACCAATCCTGCAGGAATCTCATAGGGAAAAATAATCTGACGCCCCACCCAATCGGCCAGCACCATCAGCAGCATACCGATTAACGCCGCTCCCAGCAGATGCTGTCTAGCCTTGGAGAAGCCCACCAAACGCGCCATATGCGGTGCCAGCAGGCCAATAAACGAAAGCGGCCCCACCACCAACGTGGCACAGGCGGTTAGCAGCGCCACCAATAACAGCAGGGCCAAACGGGCCCGATTGAGCGACACTCCAAGAGCCTTCGCCGTTGGTGCGCCTAATGGCAGGATATCCAGCCAGCGAGTGAAGGGCAGCGTAACCAACGCCAGCACGGCTGCAATACCCCCTACGACTATCGCATTGGTAACATCCACGTAATACGTAGAACCCGCAAGCCAAGCAATCACCTGCTGACCTCTAGGGTCGCCACCCGCCAGCATCACGCTGCGCACTGCATCAAACAGAGCACTGACCGCCACCCCGGTAAGCAGCAAACGTTCGGGGAGATAACCACTCTTGCGATTAATACCCACCAACACCAGCAGCGTCGCGAAAGCCCCTAGGGTACCCACGACAATCAACATCATATTGGTGGGTGCAGGTAGCAGGAAAATTCCCAGTATCAGCGCAATGGCACAGCCACCGCTAATCCCTAATACTTCGGGACTGGCCATCGGGTTAGCGGAAAGGCGCTGAAGAATCGTGCCCGCAATTGCCAACATTAACCCACTAGCCGCGGCCGCCATCACGCGGGGCATGCGCCACTGCATGACATTCCAGTTATTGGGCGCCAGCCAATACCAGCCGTCTACGCCCTGCCCAAACAGCAAGCCAAGAACCGTTGCACCCAGTAACGCCAGCAGTAATCCGGTGGCTAAACGTGACGGCGCAGGATGACGATGTGCAAAAACCCCGGCCCCTTTCGGCGGCTGGTCGCCCTGAAGTTTTAGGCGTGGAATCAGCCACATTAAAAGAGGTGCTCCCAAAGCACCGGTAATCGCCCCGGTGGGAATAAAGGCTGCAGCCATACCAGAGAACTGCTGCAGCAACAGATCAGTGGTGGCCAACAACACGGCTCCCAACAACGTCGACCAAAGCAACCTCGCACCTAAGCGTCGCGCGCCGGCCATGCGTACAATATTGGGCGCTGCCAGGCCGATAAAGCCGATGATGCCCACCACGCTAACAATGCTGCCGGTAATAAATACCGCCAACCCCATTCCTGCAAAGCGTAAATAGGCAAGTGAGACGCCCAGGCTCTTGGCGCTCGCATCATCAAGTTCCAGCACCGCCAAAGGGCGCAGCAAAAACCACGCGGCCACGCAGCTAATCGCCAGCCGGGGCCAGAGTACCGCAACCCCGTCCCAACCATTTTGCGCCAGCGATCCCGCGCCCCAGATAAGTAGTCCCGAGAGCGCCTCGTGGTTAAACAATAACAGTGCCGTAGAGAGCGCCCCCAAGTACAGATTGACCACCAAGCCCGCCAGCACCACCACGATCGGCGCCAACCCACGCCGCCAGGAGAGCAGAAACACTAATCCAACCGCTAGCGCACCGCCCAATAAGGCGACCCATTCGCGCCCGGCGACAAGCAGCCCCGGCGCCAGCAAGGTGGCGGTCATCAACGCCAGGTTAGCGCCCGATGCCACCCCTAGGGTGGTGGGCGAAGCCAACGGGTTGCGCAGCACCTGCTGCATGAGCACGCCTGCCAACCCCAAGCCGCCCCCAGCGAGCAGGGCGATAGAGAGGCGCGGCCACCAAGCGTAGTAAAGCAGCAGCTCGTCAACGTTCTCAAAAGAAGGGGCTACTAATGCCTGTAAGCCCCGTGCAAAACCGCCTTGGCCTTGCAGCTCCACCCAAAACAGCACCACCATTGGCAGACTAAGCAATAAGCAGGCTTTAGCGGGCGACATCGTCCCCATTCTCTGGGCAAATTGTCCGGCGCCTAACATAGCGAATACTCTTTTTTGTTAGACGAACATAACGCCATGCGGGGCGCGATAAGCAACAGCGTCATTTTATTAGCCTTAAAAGTATCTGAAAGTAGGTAATGGAATGATTAATAAGGATTCTAAATGATAACGATTAGCACTACAATTGGCGCCTTTATTAAAGGAGACAGTTACCATGGCGGCCAAGCAAAGCTACCAGCTTTTTGATATCACTCTCGCTCGGCGTACCCAGGTCAGCGCCTCGTTAGTTAAATTCACATTTACTGGCCCTGATGTCCGTCAAATGGCGACCTACGCACCAGATCAACGCGTCAAGCTGTTCTTTCCTGAAGGCGGCGGCAATCTCGACCCGTTGTTCGAGATTGCCAAGCTGGAAGAGCACGATTGGTACGGCGCCTACCGTGCATTGCCGGATAACCACCGCCCCTCTGCGCGCACCTACACCATTCGCGCCCTACGCTCAGAGCAGGCTGAGGTGGATATAGAGTTTGTACTCCATGGCGATAACGGCCCTGCATCGCGCTGGGCAATGTACGCCCGTCCAGGTGATCGCCTTGCCATGACGGCCCCAGCCGCCAATGCGGAAGGTCCAAAACAGGGTTACGAGTGGAAGCCACCCCAAGGTGTGCGCCGTATTCTTATCATCGCTGATGAAACCGCTCTTCCCGCCGCGGCAGGCATTCTGGAAACCCTTGATGGCTTACCCCTAAAACCCAAGGTCGAAGCCCTTCTCGAAGTCCCCCATAGAGATGATGTCCAGCCGCTTCCCCAAGCCGCCAAGCTGCACTGGCTGGCCCGCGATGCCGAGCCCGGATGCCAGCATGGTGAGCTACTGATGAGAGCGCTGCGCGATATCGATTTGCAGCAAGAGATTGTTGCACTAGGGGGCACTCCTTTAACCGCGAGCAGCGGCTGCGAGAATGAAGGCAGTGAAGGAGCACCCAGCCATGATGAACTAGACCAGGATGAAAATGCCCCGCTCTGGGAACCCGCCACCCTGGACGACAGTGCACCCTTCTACACCTGGATCGCCGCTGAAACCAAGGTCGCCATGAAGCTGCGTCGCTATTTGGTCAACGAGTGTGGGCTCCCTAAGCAGTACGTTACCAGCATGGGCTACTGGCGCCAGGGCAAAGCCAATGGTTAAGGGAATGGCAAACAACACGACATTGAGCAATGACCACATAAGTTCATCAGCTCATGCGTCTTTGCGCTGGCGAGACAGCCCAAACCGCTATGGGCGGGTCAGCCGGGCACTGCATTGGCTAACCGCAGCCCTAGTCACACTGCAATTTACCGTTTTGTTGGCGTGGCGAGGAATAGGCGAAAGCAGTATCACGCTTCTCTTAGCGAGTATCGGGCCCCACGGTTCATTAGGCTTTCTAATGCTGACCGTCACCCTGGCCCGGCTTGGCTGGGCATGGCTTAACCGCAAGCAGCGCCCGCCACAAGCGCCAGGGCTGGGTGGGCACATGGCGCGCGTCGTCCATGTCACATTTTATGGGCTGTTATTGTGGCTGCCCGCTTTCGCTATTTTGCGCCAATATGGGCGCGGCGGAGCGCTGCGCTTTTATGGCCTGGAACTACTACCAGAAGCCGAGCGCGACATCATCTGGATGATCGCCCCCGCCGATCTTCTCCACGGCCCGCTCTCATGGCTACTATTAGGATTAGTCATCGGCCACATCGCGATAGCGCTGATTCACCGCTTTTGGCTCAAGGATAAGGTTTTGGCACGTATGGCTGGCTCAAATGACCGGTGAGTGGGCCGCTTTCGGCTCTCTGACAGCCTCAGGCACGGCAGCCAACAACTTACCGCTTTCTAGCCGCACCAACCGATCCGCGAGGTGGAAATAGCGGTCATCGTGGGTGATGACCAGCACTGCCTTGCCCATGCGTTTTAGCTCGGGCAATACCTCGCAGTAAAACACCTCTTTGAATAACGGATCCTGATCCGCCGCCCACTCGTCAAACACCAAGAAAGGCCGATCCTCAAGGTAGGCCACGACAAGCGCCAAGCGCTTACGTTGCCCCTGAGAGAGTGCTTGGGTGGTGAACGCACCGTTTTCAACCCGCACCTTGTGCTGCAGGTGCAACTTGGCCAGCAGGCGATTACCCTCCTCGTCCAAGCCTTCCCGCGGCGCTTCTAACAGGCGCTCAAAGAGATGGAAGTCCGAGAACACCACCGAGAAGAGCTGCCGGTAGGCATCCCAACTATCCGCCTCGACACGTTCGCCATTGAGCAACACCTCGCCACCTTCCGGCGGGTAAAGCCCCACTACCACTTTGGCCAGCGTGGTCTTACCGCTACCGTTGCCCCCCACCAGAAACACCACTTCCCCCGGCGTAAAGCTCAGATCAATCGGCCCCAACTCAAAGAAGTCATCGCTCTGCTCGTGGTAGTACTGATGGGTGACTTCGCGCAACTCAAGATGCTGCAAAGCAGGCACCTGGGTAGTCTGGGTAGTCGCTTGTCTCTCCTGCCCCTGGGGCATCTCGCGTGTGATGTCATCAATTCGACTAGCAGCTACCCGCGCCATATTGATCCGCGGGATATTGATCAGCAAGCCTTCAAGGGGGGTCACCATAAACACAAACACCAGGGCAAATCCGGTCATTACCTGGGTTTGGTTAGGCCCATCGCCCGCCAACACAAACAGCACCAGACCGATAAAGGCGTACATCAGGAACTGCCCCCAACTGGTCGAGATCACGAACAGCGACATGCCATAGGTACGCAGCCGCCGCACGCCTTCAACCGACTCCCCCAATATCTGATCCATAAAGACCCGGCTCTTGCGTTGGTGTAGCCGCAACTCTTTTGCACCATCGGTCAGCGCGCGGAAATGTCCAAACAAGCGATCCTGCTCTGACGAGGCATCCTGGAGGTAATGAATAGCGCGTAAGTGCACCAGATGGTAGCCGACAGCGCCCAGCCCAATCACCCCAAGTGCAAATAAAAACACCTGCCATGAGAGCATTGCCAGGTAGCCCAAGCACCCCACCACGATAACCGTATTGGTCAAAATCACCGGCAAGCTAACGAACAGTACCGCCACATTGTTGCTGTGCTCGGTGAGCGCCGACTGGATCCGCGCGCTACCAACACGCTCGAACCGAGCAAAGGGGGTCTCGGCCACGCACTGGGCGACAAAACTGCGCAACTCGGCCAGAGCACGCTGCCCCAACCGCTCAAACAGCGCCGTCGACACCATCCGACAGACCATTAGGGCCACAGCAATCCCCGCGAAGCCCCAAGCCGCATTGGCACGGCTGGCGGCATCACTGTTTAACGCCGCATTGATTTGGGCAATCAGCAGCACGCTGAAAAGCCCCGAGAGAATGCTGGCCAGCGCAGCAGCGGTCATCAACCCGCGGGTTCGACGAATCAGATAGGGAAGCACATTCACCTCATTGGAAAGCGATTAGAAAAAACGACTGGAAATCGAGACCTATCTCTAATGACGAACCGCTCACGCAAAAAGTTAACCAATATTTATGTAAACAAGCCTCATTCTCATTCGTCTTTAGATAAGGAAGTCAGTAACGCCGCCCTCCGGCGGGGTGATTTTAATTCGTTTCTTTGATTCGTTCTTATTGATAGGAGCTTAGCGGTGTCCAGTTCTATCCAGGCACAACCACAGGTACACGCACCAACTGAAAGCCACGCGGTGGCCTCGCTGCTCTCACGCCCCGAGGGCTACGACTATCAAGTCACCTACGACCTTACCACCCAGTCACTTCACGTGAAGAATGACCAAGAGCAACTGGAATGGGCACTGGTGGATGATAACCACAGCTTGGCGCTGTGCTGGCCGCATCGCTCCGCGCCACCTCGCACGGCATTGCTTGCCGCTATCGAAGGGGCTTTTGCCTTTTACCCGGCCAATGTTGCGCTACGCCTTCAGCTACCTAGTGTTTTGCACGCTAACCTTTGTGCCGCCGGCATCGCGGTTAAAGATAGCCATGGGGAACTCTGGGCCTATGCCGAGTTAATTTGGCAGTTACCCACACTTTGGCTTAACTCGCCCCCCACGCGCCCTTACCCGCAGCAGCCCATATTGGAGAATGGAAAGCGACACCCACGCCGCCCACCGCGCCCCAGTGGCACGGTCTATCAGCGCCATATTCCCTGGCTGGATGCCACCCTGAGCTTTCGAGTGCTTGACCTGGAGCTTGACCTTGAACGCTTCAACCACTGGATGAACGACCCGGTTGTCGCTCACTTCTGGGAAGAGCAGGGTGGTTTGCAACAGCATCGCAAGCGGCTGGAGAGCACGCTCCAGAACCCCAGCGTTGTGCCATTGATCGGCTGTATCGACGGCGAGCCCTTTGGCTATTTTGAGACCTACTGGGCCAAGGAGGATCGCATCGGCGCTTATTACGATGTCGGTGACTTTGACCGCGGCTGGCACGTGCTGATCGGCGAGGCTGCTTTTCGTGGGCAACCCTATGTGGCTGCCTGGATGCCCTCCATCTCGCACTATCTGTTTCTGGATGACTGCCGCACCCAGCGCTTGGTGATCGAGCCCCGCGTGGATAACGCCAAGATGCTGCGCAACCTTGCCCAGTGCGGTTATGCCCATGTGAAGGCGTTCGATTTCCCCCATAAGCGGGCCATGCTCGGTATGCAGCTTCGCGAACACTTTTTTAACGAGCGCAGCTGGATCCCGCTGCCTCCGCACCCTGGGTCTGCGCCACGACCCGACCCACGTTTCACCCCATAAACACGTCAGCCACGAGGACTCTTATGCATATTCACGACTTGATCGGCATCGGCTTCGGCCCCTCCAACATTGCCCTGGCCATTGCGCTTGATGAACAGCGCCAGGTAGGGCAAGCGAAGGATGCCTTGTTTATTGAGCGTCAGCCCTGCTTTGCCTGGCACCCGCATATGCTGCTGGAAAATGCCCATATGCAGATCTCCTTCCTCAAAGACCTGGTCACGCCGCGCAACCCAGGCAGCCGTTTCAGCTTCCTCAATTACCTCCACAGCAAAGGCCGCCTGCAGGACTTTATCAACCTGCAGACCTTCTTCCCCAGCCGCCACGAGTTCAATGACTACCTAAGCTGGACGGCCAGCCACTTTGAACACCAGTGCACCTATGGAGAGGAGGTGTTTGAAGTGCTGCCCGAAACTGATAACGACGAGGTCGCCTACCTCCGCGTGCGTTCACGGGATGAGAGTGGCGCGGTGCAGGAAAGGCTCACCCGTTCATTGGTAATCAGCGTGGGGGGTGCGCCCAATGTGCCTGAATGCTTCGCCGGCCTAAAAAACGACCCTCGGGTCTTCCACTCCAGCCACTACCTCCGGGAGCTGGCGAAGCAAGATGCCCCCAAACGTATCGCGGTTATCGGTGCCGGCCAGAGCGCCGCTGAAATCTTCCTTGATCTGCACAACCGCGAAGGCATTCAGGTGGATTTGATTAGCCGGGCATGGGCCTTTAAACCCTCGGACGATAGCCCCTTTGTCAACGAGATTTTCAATCCCGAATACACCGACTACGTGTTCAACAACCCCACTGGCCAGCGGGAAGCGCTGCTGCAGGAGTACAAAAGCACCAACTACTCGGCACCTGACTTGGCGCTGATTCAGGAAATTTACGATGTGTTCTACCAGCAAAAAGTGACCGGTCAGGCCCGCCACCGCTTCCGCCGTCGCCATGAGGTTATCGGCAGTCAAGCAAGCCCTGAAGGCGTCGAGCTAAACGTGCGTGATTTGGAGACTGGCCATACGGATATCACCCGCTACGACGCCGTGGTGTTAGCCACCGGCTATGTACGCGACACCCATAAACGGCTACTGGCCCCTGTTGCGGGCTACCTGCCTGATTTTGCCGTTAACCGCCACTATCAGCTCTATACCAAGCCTGAGTTTAAACCGGCTATTTTCCTGCAAGGCAGCTGCGAACCCACCCATGGTTTGAGCGATACCCTGCTATCGATTTTGGCGGCACGGACGAGTGAGATTTGTGAAGTACTTAATGAGGCGTTACCAGCAGCCCAGTCAGAGGCATCAACTCCATCACTGGTAAGCACGGACTAACCAAGCACTATCAACGCATGGCCGCTCTCCCAAAGCGGCCCCTAACACCGAGACTTACGCCCATTATGTCCTTACATCCTGATGTCGCCGCTTTCTTAGACCTGATCGCCGATAGCGGCAATCCGCCTTTCCACTCGCTCTCACCAGAACAGGCACGCGCTGCCTACGAGGCATCATCACAGATGCTTGATGAGCCAATAGCTAACGATGCAACGGCACTGAGTATCACCTGCCGAGATGGATATCGCCTTGAACTACGCCACTACCAAGGCGAGGAGTCTTTATCGCCCATCCTGCTCTACTTCCATGGCGGCGGCTACCTACTGGGCAGCCTGGATTCCCACGATTCGCTCTGCCAGAGCATCGCTCAAGCGACTGGTTACACAGTGTTGGCTGTCGACTATCGGTTGGCTCCCGAGCACAAGTTTCCGACAGCGTTTCACGACGCTGAAGATGCCTATTGCTGGCTGCTGAAGCATGGCGAAGAGATGGGGCTCAATACCTCACGTATCGCCGTGGGTGGTGACAGTGTAGGGGGAACCCTAGCCACGGCTCTTTGCATGTCAGCGCGTGATAATGGTTGGCACCCTCCACGCTGCCAGATTTTGCTCTACCCCTGCACCAGCGCCTGGCAGGACAGCGAGTCTCACCGCCGATATGCACAAGGCTACCTGCTAGAAGCAGACACCCTGCAATGGATGTTTGGCCACTATCTAAATAGCGATGAGGAACGCCACGACTGGCGCTTTGCGCCGTTGGAGGCGGCAGAACTCAAAAACCTACCGCCTGCGTTTATCGCCCTGGCCGAACATGATCCCCTGGTCGATGAAGGCATTGCCTACGTGAACCGCTTACAGGAAGCGAACGTGGATACCCAACTGACCATACCCCGGCATGGTGCACGACTTCGCACGCCTGGGCAGCATCGCCCCCGAAGCCACCGATCAGGTACGCGCGGATATTGCCAAGGCGCTACGGCTCCATCTCCCCAAAAGCCACCAGACCTGATCGATCTATAATATATTGATAAAATTAGATTATTAATTTATTTGTCTTCTGAAAACGTCAGAAGACAATTTATCAATCACTGCTATCCCTCAAAGCTAGGGAAGATCCAAGGAGTAGATAAAGCCAACGATTATCGTTTACACTACGGCGATAGTTGAAAAGGAAATGCAATGTCTAACTTTTTTGCGATCATCCGTCACTCATTCTCATACTTGATAGCCACTTCTTTGATATTTTCCTCATTTATATCATCTAGCCTTTATGCAGCTTCATCGCCCACTACAGCAATAACAGCCTTAGACCTTCCAATCGCAGAGACACTTATCGAGCTAGGAGTATCTCCAGTCATAATTAGCCAGAGGCAGTCTTTCAACTTTTGGACAGGTGGCACCTACGAACTTTCTAAAATTATTGAGGCTGGCTCTCCATTACCAAACATTGAGCTCCTTCAGCAAATCAGGCCAACCCGGACATTACTTGCTCCTTGGCAAAGCAATCTAGAACCTCGACTTGCTTCAGTATCGCCAGTGACTATTGTTGATAGCTACCCCTACTCTGGCGATGGGAATTTGTGGGAACGCCTATTGATCTTCACTTATAGACTTGGCCAGCTAGTAGGGCAGCAGGGAGAGGTTAACCACCTCATCAACCAAACTGATACGCACTTAGATAGTCTGAAAGAGCTCCTTCGCAATGATGGTACGCCGCTTCTTTTCGTCCAGCTCTGGGGGGAAAGACATGTTCGCGTTTTTGGCGAAAACAGCCTGCCACAGGCCGTGTCTCAACGCTTGGGAATTGACAATGCATGGCACGAAACAACAAATCAATGGGGATACTCATTGGTAGGAATTGAAGCCCTATTAGGTATTGATGCAAGACTGGTAATTATTAGCTCTCGTCATCCGACAGATTTCGAAGGTCAACTGACACAAAACTCTATGTGGCAGCATCTCCCCAGTGTTCGGCGTGGTGACTTTATCGTGCTACCTGGTACTTTCTGGTTTGCTGGAGGATTGCCTTCAGCACAACGTTTTGCAGATGCTTTGGTCGAGGCAATCGATGAGCCTTAATTCATAAAATAGCTTCAGCGTCTTGCAGCATCAAAATCGATCGCACTAACGCGAGACCCTGGTGCCAGGATAGTTGTCGCCTGATTGGGCTGCATCTGTTGATACAACACTGAGTATCAGCACAGCCGGATACGCCGTCTCCCCAGGCAAAGCGCCACCAGGGCCTTGATAAGGCTATTCTGCCCAAGCGCCATACCTTGGCTACACAATCGGAACGCTGGTCAGAAGATACGAGATAAGCGGCAACCTGCTGGGCCTGAGTTAGCGCAGAAGGAAGCTGCATAAATGAATGGTCTTCACAAAAATTACGTTGATAAATACCGTCTCTTGAAAGGCTTCAAAAGCTGCTCCTAAGTAGTTTTTCCCTTTAAGCTGCAAGGTCGTTAGCGCAATAATTACTTATTGATTCAAGTCTACTCCTTCATAAAGCTGTCTACGATGGCCTTCAAGCTAGGATATCTGCAAGGCTTGATGCGTATAGGCTGGGGCTACCTCCCCTAATAGACTCTGACAACGAAGTGCAGCCTAATGCTACCTACTCACAGCTTGACAAAAAGGTTCAACAATCATTAAATCTAAATGATAACAATTATATTTCAAATACACATAAAGCAAAGGGTATCATTTCCATGCACAAATCGTCGCTGCAAAAAAGAGCGCTAGCAGTTGCAATTGGCTCCATAAATTGCGCCTTTGTTCTAACGCCACTACTAGCTACTGCACAAGACAGTCCAAGAAGCCCCGAAAGTCCTTCTACCTCACAGAGTAGACTGAACGCTTCGCAAGCACCGTCAAACGATGCGTCAGAGCTGTCTACAGTAACAGTGATCGGAGAAGCTGTTAGAGAAGCAACTACCGAGGGCAGCAATTCTTTTACCACTGATCGCAGCACTATCGGTTTGAGCGAACAGGCCATCAAGAATATTCCGCAGTCTGTCAGTGTATTGACCCGCGAAAGGCTCAACGATCAAAACTTAACCTCTCTCAAAGAGGCGATGGAGCAGACTACTGGCATTAGTGTAATGTCATACGGATCAAATCAGTATCAACTCAGATCCCGCGGCTATGATATTGATTCT
This sequence comes from Halomonas sp. AOP43-A1-21, assembly GCF_052376775.1. Lineage (NCBI taxonomy): Bacteria > Pseudomonadati > Pseudomonadota > Gammaproteobacteria > Oceanospirillales > Halomonadaceae > Halomonas > Halomonas sp. AOP43-A1-21. Next base: position 17,643 of record NZ_JBQSWC010000046.1, read on the forward strand.
CTTATGCTGGATGGAAGCCGTGTTGAAGCACCTTATGGCTCATTATCCAATACGGGCCTCTATGACACGGCTCTCTATGATCGTATTGAGGTTATGCGGGGACCTACGGGAATACTCACGGGTAGCGGCGAACCCAGTGGCACTGTCAACTTGGCACGCAAACGCGCCCGGCGAGATTTCGGCTTCGATATGTCGTTGTCTGCCGGCTCTTGGGACGCCTATCGAAGTACAATTGACGTCACAGGTTCGCTCAACGAGAATGGTAGCCTACGCGGCAGGATTGTGGGGGTCTACGATGAACAAGAGTCGTTCGTCGATGAGGTTAATGCACAAAATGCTATTGGCTACGGCACGTTGGAGTACGACTTTACCCCTGATACCACATTATCGGTCGGCGTCGCTAGACAAACAGAGGACTCCCGTCCGCATTCTGGTTTGCCCGTAGCCAGCAACGGCAACTTATTCGATGTTGACCGCTCAACCTATCTCGGTTCGTCATGGGATCGTTCGCACGCAAATGCGACACGCTATTTTGCTGATCTAGAACACTATCTTAATAATGGTGGCTTCTTTAGTTTAAAAGCTAACCAGATCGAAACATATAGAATGAATGTCACAAGCAGTGAAGGTGCTCTAGTGCTTGATGAAGATTCAGGCGATATGTTGACACGTAATAGCTCCTGGTCTAATCGAACTAAGAGTGAATCGCTGGAGGCGAGACTAACGACTCCATTCAATCTATTCGAGGCCGAACATGCTACCACTCTGGGGGCCAGCTACAATAAGAACGACAGCTACACCCCGTATGCTTACGGAGAAGGTGACTATTTTAATCAGCACTCCCTCCAAAACATTTATTCTCCCCACGAACTGCCAGAACCGGATGAATATTCTCTTTATCCTGGATATGTCAGTTCTGACTTGAGGCAAGAGAGCCTGTATGGGCAAGTTAACTGGTCTGTCACACCACGCCTGACACTCGTTACTGGCGGACGCCTTGACTGGTATGACATCACATCAGACCTTGCTGAGGGAGATTGGGGGCGCCATAGAGCTGGCAGTGGTCGCGAATTCACTCCTTATTACGGGGCTATCTATGAAATAACCCCAAGCATTAACTTTTATACAAGCATGTCAAATATCTTTCAGCCGCAAACAGAGATCGAATCTAACGGTGAGATTATTAAACCACGCACAGGAGAACAAATCGAAGCTGGTGTAAAGGGTGGGTCATCCGACGGCGAATTCAATTGGCATCTTGCAGTATTCAATATCGAGGATCAGAACCGAGCCTACACAGACCCCGATAACTCTGCCTTCTCTATCCCGCTTGGAGAGACGCGCAGCCGTGGCTTTGAAGCAGAGATCTCCGGCAGTCCATTACCTCGTTTAGATGTAAGTGCCGGTTACGCATATACAGATACTGAGTATACACGTGATGCAAGTTTGGAGGGAATATCGCTATCACCTGACACGCCACGGCATAATTTCAAACTTTGGACACGTTATTACTTCTCTGACGATGCCAACCGAGGATGGCGTATTGGTGCTGGTGTTAACACTGTCAGCAGTATTTATGCCGAAGATGGCACTAATCGCTGGGAGCAAGGCGGCTACACCTTACTTTCAGCTCAGTTAGGTTATCGCTTCAATGAGAACTTTGATGTTAGCTTTAAGGGGAATAATCTTACTGATGAAAAATATTATTCGACGGTTCGAGCTAACACTAGACACAATTACTATGGAGATCCTCGCAACTTTACATTTAACCTAAATTATAGTTACTGAACTGAAAGGGAGGTCAGGACTATATGACCCCCCAGGTTCATTCTGCACAGGTTTTTCTGTCAATATTATCCAATCTTAGCATCAGCCTTCTGTCCTAATTATTGGCACAGGCCATACCAAAATAAATGCTAG
>NZ_JBQSWC010000047.1:0-17384 GCF_052376775.1 Halomonas sp. AOP43-A1-21
TAAGCTGCTTGTTACTTTCAGCAGTCGGGAGATCCTTTTACCATGACGCACGCGACCATTTTGCAGCAGGGCACGATCCACTGTTTTCCTGCGGGACTGCGCGATGATCAAGGCAACTTGGTTAATGCCGAGGTGTCTGCCGTGCTTTATGACGGTAAGCGGCTTATTTTAGCCAGTGATAAGCCGATACCGGGGGAGGAGCGCTCGGCGATGTTTGCCATGCCGATGACCGGGCAGGGCCCGGATGACCGTCAGCTTGAGTACTTCACCATGCCGTTGATTAAACAGGCTATCAAGTACGAGGATCTCTCCCTGACGGCGGATGGACATCATGTTCTGGCCACCACAGGCTTTGATCGTATCGACAGTCAAAGCCATGACCTTAATGACTACAATCACTTGCTGATATGGCCGCTGGGCGAGCCTGACAAGGTGCAGGTGGTCGACCCTGACCCGCGGGATGGCGTGGAAGGCTCTTTGGAGCTGCGAATGAAGCTCGATCAAGCGATAGGTTTCCCCTACTACAAGATCGAAGGGCTGGCCGCGGTTCCCGGGGAGCACGGAGATGGCTTACTGCTGTTTGGTATTCGTGAGCAGGGGCAGTCGCATGATGATTTTACCTATGTGAGCCGTATCGTGGGCGCCCATTACCAGATTAGCGACAGTGGCAATTTAGTGTTTATTGATGAAATGCGTGAGCACTATGCCTTCGACCCAGGCAGCCATCCCGAGGTCCGTTTTGATTGCGGCCTGTCGAGCCTGGAATATGACCCCTATCACGGACGTATTTATCTACTAAACAGTTTCGAGGTTGAGAAAGCCGGTGAAGAGCGCATCGGCGGATACTTGTGGGAAGTCAGCCTGGGTGATTTTCGCGCGCGCCGCGTACCCACTCTTGTGACTACGCCTGCGGGATTGCCGTTGGAGTTTGAGCATAAGGCCGAAGGGCTTGCCGTATTGGATCATGATCGCCTGTTTGTGGCTTATGATAATGATCGGCACTTGGGGCTTGGTAGTATTGATGAGCGCGATGAACGACACGCCTGCGAAGCGCCTTATACGTTGCTTCACGTGTCTTAACCCTAGGAAAACTCTTATTTAGCTGCTTAACGTCTAAACCCCGGCTGAGCCTTCGACTAAACGACGTTGGCCCGCTCGCTTAAGCTTCACTAAGATCAGGGCTACCTTTTTTAGGAGCTGCCTTATGAAACCTGAAACTATTGCCCTCCATCATGGATACACGGCTGATTCACAAAACGCCGTTGCGGTGCCGATTCATCAGACTACCTCGTTTTCATTTGATAGTGCCCAGCATGCAGCGGATCTATTTGATCTGAAAGTGGAAGGAAATATCTATTCTCGCATTATGAATCCTACCTGCGCCGTGCTGGAGCAACGTGTGGCTGCGCTGGAAGGCGGCCTTGCGGGCTTGGCGGTTGCATCGGGGATGGCGGCGATCACCTATGCCATTCAAACTATCGCCGAAGCGGGCGACAACATCGTCTCCATTAGCGAGCTGTACGGTGGCACTTATAATCTGTTTGCGCACACGCTACCGCGCCAGGGTATTCAGGTGCGCTTTGTCGATAAAGACGACATAGCAGGCATCGAAGCGTTGTTTGATGAGCGCACTAAAGCGGTTTTTTGCGAAAGCATTGGCAACCCCTCTGGCGGCGTTGTTGATCTGCGTGCGCTCGCCGATGTCGCTCACCGTCACGGAATACCGGTCATCGTGGATAACACCACTGCCACACCGTTTCTATGTCGGCCAATTGAGCATGGAGCGGATATCGTCATCCATTCGGCAACCAAATATATTGGCGGCCACGGCACCACAGTGGGCGGCGTCATTGTCGATTCGGGCAAATTTCCGTGGGCGGAAAATGCCCGCCGATTCCCGATGCTTAATGAACCGGATGTCTCCTACCACGGCGTTAGCTATACCCAAGATGTTGGCGATGCGGCCTTTATTACCCGTGCCCGGGTAGTGCCGTTACGCAATATGGGAGCCGCGCTATCCGCTCAGGCGGCCTGGAACCTTCTTCAGGGGCTGGAAACGTTGTCACTCAGGATTGAGCGTATCTGCGCTAACGCGCTGGCCGTGGCAAAGCACTTGGAAAATCATCCCCAGGTGGCGTGGGTGCACTACGCTGGCCTGGAAAGCCATCCAGATAATGCGTTAGCGCAGCGCTATATGTACGGCCATGCTTCGGGCATCCTTAGCTTTGGTATTAAGGGCGGCCAAGCCGCTGGCGAGCGTTTTTATGATGCATTGGCGCTTATTCTGCGGCTAGTGAATATCGGTGATGCCAAGAGTTGCTCCTCTATTCCAGCGTCTACTACGCATCGTCAGTTGAATGATCAAGAGCTAAAAGCGGCAGGCGTCACTCCTGATATGGTGCGGCTGTCGATAGGTATCGAGCATATTGATGATCTGATCGCTGATATCGATCAGGCGTTAGCGACTTCTCAAAACTAGCGGTGTGTTTTAGCGCGCTGGGTCGCTAGGATGATAACTCCCGGCGCGTGTTTCTCGATACACTCGTGAATCCTTTGCACAAGCAGGTCGGCTTCTAAGAAAACCTGCTTAAAATCTTAGCCACAGCCTAAGCCGCTTGTCGCTTACTTATATCCAATATATGCTTTATATACGTTTCATATATAGCAGGTTTGCCATGGGCATCGTAAAAATCAACGACCAGCTTCACGAAGATATTCGTAAAGCCAGTTCAGTCATGGTGCGCTCGATCAATGCGCAGGCGGAATATTGGATTAAGGTAGGCATGCTGGCGGAAGCCAACCCGGGCATGACCTTCTCTGACATCATGCGCGAGCAGATGAAGCAGGCGGACATTGAGGTAAGGAAGGTGATCGGTGGCTAACGTAGTACTCAAAAATGAACAAGAGCTGATGTTGATGCGCGGAGCCGGGCGTTTGCTCGCGTCTGTATTCAGCTATCTCGATGCACTGATCGTGCCGGGTGCTACCACCATGCAGATCAATGATTGGGCCGAGCGCTATATCGTTGATGAGTTAAAAGCTCGCCCCGCCAGCAAAGGGCAATATGACTATCAATATGTGCTGAATGCGTCTGTGAATCATGTGGTGTGTCATGGCGTTCCTTCTGAAGCGCAGGCGCTTAAATCCGGCGATATTGTTAACGTCGATATCACACTTGAGAAGAATGGGTTTATTGCCGATTCAAGTAAGATGTACCTGGTAGGCGATGTAAAACCCATCGCAAAACGCTTGGTCGATAAAACCTATGAGGCCATGTGGGAAGGCATCCGCGCCGTTAAACCGGGGGCAACGCTTGGCGATGTAGGCCACGCGATTCAGCAGCATGCGGAACAGAACGGCTACTCGGTAGTGCGTGACTACTGTGGCCACGGCATTGGCCGCGAAATGCATGAAGAGCCCGAAGTGCTGCATTACGGCAAGCCGGGTAAAGGGCTGGTATTAAAACAAGGCATGGTGTTTACCATTGAGCCCATGATTAACCAGGGCAAAGCCAAGATAAAAACCAAGAAAGATGGCTGGACGGTAGTGACCAGCGACAAGACATTATCCGCGCAGTGGGAGCATACGGTTGCGGTTACTGCAGAGGGTGTCGAGGTGCTGACGCTGCGTGATGAAGAATGCCTTTAATAGCCTAAATCAACCTGGCGATGCAGGACGACCTATGCCAAGAATACCGTTGCTGATCATCGCCTTGTTTTTCTTGTCGGGTGGCATCGCCCATTTTGTCTTAACAGATTTCTTTGTAATGGCGATGCCCGATTATCTGGGCTATCACAAAGAGCTGGTGCTTATCAGCGGTGTTTTTGAGTTGCTCGGTGCCATTGGAATCCTGGTTCCCAAAACCCGGTTTCTGGCAGGGTGTGGCTTGATTGTCTTAATTATTGCTGTTTACCCGGCCAACATACATATGGCGCTATATCCTGAGCAATATCCCGATATACCTGCGCTGCTGTTATATATCCGTTTGCCCCTGCAGTTTCTATTTGTCTGGTTTGTTTGGTGGGCTATCACGCCTGAAAAGCGCCAGAGCGGGTAGAGGCAATAAGGTTGAATACAGGCCGGCGCTAAAAACAGGTTCCACGCCGTCATAGCTGTTATAGCAAACTCTGGCGTTTTCATTGTCATTTTTCGTACAAAGCTTAGCGCGGCAATATCTTACAAATACTCCAACACATCAAAGTGATCACACCCAGGCAGCTCAACCAGCTCTGCCTGAACGTTGGCTGCGCGTAGCAGCGCTATAAAATTGTGCCCCTGCTGGTGAAACGTGGGCGGATCATTTTCAGCAATCACTATCTGGCTGGGCGGCAGCTTGGCCAACTCGCCAAACTGCGGGCTGAGTGCTTGTGCCTGCGTTTGGGTTAAACCCAAAGGTTTATTAACGTAGGTATCGACCAGTGGCGTAAGGTCATAAACGCCGCTAACCAGCACCAGCTTATCAATAGGCACTTTGCCGCTAACGGCTACCCAGTAAGCCAACTGAGCGCCTGCGCTATGGCCACCGAGTGTGATGGACCAGGTTCCACCGTTGTCTTCAAGCGCATGATACGCCGCTTCAAGGCCCTGAACGCACTGAGCGATCATGGTATCGATCGTGGTGGTGGGGGCTAAGCCATAGCCAATGGAGGCAAACGCCATGCCCCTTTCCATATAGTGCTCGGCCAGAAAATCAGTCGCGGTGTGATCAAGCTCCTGCCAGTAGCCGCCGTGAATGAAGACCATCAACGGCCAGGGGCCTTCCCCGGGTGGAATAAACAGGTGCAGACACGCCGCCGGATCATCGCCATAGCTCAACGCCATCGGCTGATGGCGGGCTCTTAACGCGTGTCCGGCAGCTGCCTGGCGCGTGAGAGTGGCTTCAAAATCCGTCGCGAAATGACTCGGCGAGTAGGCGAGATCCAGCGTTAGCTCTGTCATCAGTTCTGGCATCAGCTCTGGCATTAGGTGACGGCGCCACGAATATGAAACTGCGGGTCCTGATATTCGCCGCTTTCGACAACCTCGCGGAAGTGCTGCGCGGCCTGCCAGACATCCTCGTAGCTTAAATACAGCGGGGTGAAGCCGAAGCGCATCAAGCCGGGTTCGCGGTAGTCGCCAATGACGCCACGGGCGATCAGCGCCTGCACAATGGCGTAGCCGTTTTCACCGTCGATCAACGATACCTGGCTGCCACGTTGGCTGGCTGTGGGGGTAAGATCTTCGATGCCATGCGCTGCAAAGATATCTTCCAGGCACTCACGGAACAGATTACTCAGGGCGAGGCTTTTATCACGCAGGGCCTGCATATCAACCTCGGCCCACATGCTAAGCGAGGCTTCAAGGGCTGAGTAGATAAGGGCCGAGTGGGTGCCGGTACGGAAGCGAGAGATGTCATTGGCAGGGGTGTAATCGGCCTGAAAAGCGAAAGGCGAGGTATGCCCATGCCAGCCCGAAAGCGGCTGCCAGGTGCTGTCCAGATGATCGCGATGCACATAAAGAAATGCCGGCGCGCCAGGGCCACCGTTCAAGTACTTATAGGTGCAGCCGACCGCATAGCGTGCGCCCGCACCGTTAAGGTCGATAGGCAGGGCACCGGCCGAGTGAGCTAAGTCCCAGATGATCTCGGCGCCATGCGCGTGTACCAGCTGTGTGGTGGCGGCCATATCCCGCAGCTGGCCGGTGCGGTAGTTGACCTGGCTAAGTACCACAACGGCCACGCCATCCAGATGTTCTGCCAAGTTGCCGCTTTCGGGCAAGAAGCGGTGTTCATTGCCACTGACCCGGCAATAGCCCTGGGCAATATAAGCATCAGTGGGGAAGTTGCCGCCTTCGCTGAGTACGATACGCCGTTCATCCTGGCGCTTGTCCAAAATATACCCCAGCAACTTGAAGATATTGAGCGTGATATTGTCCGTCACCACCACTTCACCATCCTGGGCACCGATAACCGGGGCCAGAAGGTTACCCAGGCGTTCGGGGGCATCGAACCAGCCCTGGTTCCAGCCTTTGATCAGTTGGGTACGCCACTGGTCCAGCGTGTCATCTACCGCTTGTTTGGCGGCTACCGGCTGAGCACCCAGCGAGTTGCCATCCAGGTAGAGCACGCCCTCGGGCAGGGCAAAGCGACGTTTGAAATCCGCCAAGGGGTCTTGGCGATCCATTTCACGAACGTTATCCAGGCTCACGCGCATCTTGGTACTCCAGCAAAACGAAAATCGTTACTCATGAAAAAGGGGAAGCGTCATTAGGCATGTGCCCTTACACAGACGTTCTTACACTCCAGAGTTCGGGGAAAAACTGAAGGTCCAGCGCCTTGACCAGGTAGTTCACACCAGACGATCCACCGGTGCCGCGTCGGTAGCCAATAATACGTTCTACCGTTTTCATGTGACTGAACCGCCAGCGCTGGAAGTTGAATTCGACATCCACAAGCTTTTCGGCAAGCTCGTATAAATCCCAGTGCTTTTCACTATTGCGGTAGATCTCCATCCAGGCTGCTTCTACTTCGCTACTCGGCGAGTAGGGGATGCTCCAGTCGCGTTCGATTTTGTCAGCGGGAATGGCAAAACCACGCCGACCAAGCAATTGAAGCACAACATCGTAAATACTGGGTGAGTTAAGCGCTTCGGTCAGTTTTTGATAGTGTCGCGGCTTGGCGCGATGCGCTTCGATCAGCTTGGCGTTCTTGTTGCCCAGCAGAAACTCAATCTCGCGATACTGATAGGACTGAAAGCCTGAACTCTGCCCCAGGCTATCCCGGAAGCTGGCGTAATCGGCCGGGGTCATGGTGACCAGTACTTCCCAGGCTTTGATTAGCTGCTCTTGAATTCGAGATACGCGGCTTAGCATCTTAAAGGCCGGGCTGAGGTTGTCGGCGGCGATATGCTGGGCCGCCGCGTGGGCTTCATGCAGGCAGAGTTTGATCCAGAGCTCCGATACCTGGTGGATGACGATGAAGAGTAATTCATCGTGCTGATCAGACGCTGGGTTCTGGCAAGCCAACAACGGCTCAAGGTCCAGGTACTGGCCGTAGCTGATGTCCTGGTCCCAGTGGATGGCTTCGTTATCGACGCTGTTCTTGGGTGTTGTCATTGTTGATCACGCCTTTTGAGTAGTAAGTGTATGCGCCTGGGCTTCGCCTAGATCCCAGAATACGCCAGCCGCCATTTTTAATCCCTGCTCGACCACGTTTTCAAGCAGGTGCTCGTCGGGCGCGTGCTGATTGCATGAGGGGTAGGAGTGGGGCAGCCATACCGTGGGCAGGTTCAGCGCATCAGAAAAACAGTGGTTGGGAATCGTGCCGCCCAGGTTGGGCAGAATGTGTGCAGGCTGACCCAGGCTTTTCTGCGCCGATTCCGCCACGAAGCCGACCCAGGGGTGGCTGGGGTCAAGCCGTGTGGCAGCGTAGCCGCCCAGCATCTCAAGCGTGAGATCGCCATAGCCATGGGCATCCAGGTGCGCGCGCAGGTTCTCCTCCAATGCCTGCCATGCGGAGCCCTTCACGAATCGCAGCTGCAAGACCGCTTCGGCGTTGGCGGGAATCGCGCCTACCGGCTTGTCCGTTCGGCCTGCGCTCATGCCCAGGATTTCCAGAGTGTTGGTGCCATACAGGCGTTCGCCGTTGGTCAGACCCTTTTCGCCCCAATTTTTGTTGATGGCAGGATCAGTGCTGTCACCGCCTACCGGCAGCTCACGAATCAGCTGGGCGAGTTCTTCGGTAATCGCGGGCGCTTTGAGAAAATCGACCTGAATGCGTCCCTCGTTTGATAACAGTGTGGCGATGGCGTTACACAGCACCACGGCCGGGTTGGTGATCACTCCGCCCCAGTTACCGGAGTGGCGACCGCCGTTGCCGGTATTTAACCCAAGCTTGAACTGCACCACACCGCGGGAGCCCAAAAACAGCGTGGGCATATCGGCACGGATGCGCGGGCCGTCGGAGGCTAGAAACAGATCCGCCGCAAGGGCTTCTTGATAGGCAAGGCAGGTCTCCTCAAGCCCGGGCGAGCCGATTTCTTCGCTCATCTCGAACAGGATCTTGACGTTGTAGCCAAGCTTGCCATCGCGCGCCTTGATGACCGCTTCAAGCGCTGCGAGGTTAACGCTGTGCTGACCCTTGTTGTCCGCCGTGCCGCGCCCGTAAACGCGGCCATCGATAAAGGTCAGCGTCCAAGGGTCAATGCCCTCGGCCCAGGTTGTTTCCTGGCCATCGGTGACATCGCCATGACCATAGAGCAGCAGCGTCGAGCAGGCTGGGTCTTCGATGCGCTGGCCGATCAGCAGCGGCGGGCGGCCGGGCTGAGGGTTATCAATGATGTCACAGGCAAACCCCAGCTTGCTTAAAAGCGGCACCATTTCCTGGGTCAGGTAATCGTGCAACGTGGCTTGACGGGCGGGGTCCTGGCTTACCGTTTTCATGGCTACCCGGCGCGCCAATGTGTCGTAAAAGGTGCCGTCGGTGAGTGTGTCAGTGGCCAGTTTTAAGGCGCGTTCGCGTCCTGAAAGTGATCTATCCATTAACTGCCCTTGTCGTTGTCATTGCAGAAAAGCGGTGCGGGAAAATCTCTCACCCAGAGACTAAATCTTGCCGCGCCTTGCTACCATCATTAATATCTCAAATAGTCTTTCTAATTATTGGAAGCCGTGTTCACGTTCAACCTGCGCTAATGCCTGCCGGTTGCGCCTGTCAGTAACGGATAAGCCAGGAGGCAATATGCAGGAACTCAACTTGCGCTATTTTCATAGCGTAGCCAAAACCGGCTCGCTTTCTGCTGCCGCGGAAGAGCTGCACGTTGCCGTCTCGGCGGTGAGCCGCCAGATCACTAATCTTGAGCAGCGCCTGGGCCTTAAACTGTTCGACCGCCAGCCCCGGGGTATGCAACTGACCGAAGCGGGCAGGCTGCTGCAAGCCTATGCGCTGCGTAACCAGCTGGAGGTGGAAAGCGTCATCACCCAGATGCAGGATGTCACTACACGCCAGCAGCGTAAAATCAGCGTTGCCTGCCCCGATGGCATGGCTTGGCACTTTCTACCCAGCGTCATCTCAGGGTTTATCAGCCACTATCCCGATACCCGATTTGATCTGCAGGTGGTTGATTCAGTACGCGCTTCAGAGCTTGTAAAAGAAGGAGCGGCGGATATCGCCCTGACGTTCAGCCTCTCGCCGGATATCGGCATCCAGGTGGTTTCCAGCCATAGCGCAGCGATTGGCGCGCTGATGTCACAGCATCATCCGCTGGCTGATAGGGAAGCCCTTTATGTGGAAGACCTAAGCCACTATCCGCTGACCATGTCGCTGAACGGCTCGACCATGCGCTATCTATTCGATGTGGCGTGCAGCCTGTCGGGCATCAAGGTCCACCCCAGCTTCTCCTGCGATTCACTGGGTGCCACTTACACCATGGTATGCGAGCATCCGAACATGATTGGCCTGTGTAGTGCCGTCGCGGTCAGTGGTAAAACGCACAGTGAAGGCCTGGTGTTGAAACCGCTTCAGGAACCGCAGCTATCGTTAAGAAGCCTTCAGGTACAAGTGATGGCAGAGCGCCATATGCCTGAGCATATCGACGCTTTTTTAACCTTTCTTGAAGCGCGGCTGAAGGCGGCCTGTTTGTAGTGGCCTGCCGCCTTCGCCGTCTGAGTTACCAGTGGCTCTTTAGAAAGGGCCGTAATTGATGCCCACGGCCACCGCCACGAACACGCCACCGGTCACGATCCAGATCGCGACCAGGGGCAGGGCAAACTTGAACCACTCGACGTAGGAGATCCGCGCGATGGCAAGGCAGGCCATCAGCGTGCCGGAAAGCGGGGTGATGATATTGGTGACCGCATCGCCCAGTTTGAAGGTAATGAAGGTGGCCTGGCGGGTAACTTCCAGCATATCGCCAATCGGCACCATGATTGGCATGACGATCGCCGCCTGGCCGGTGCCGGAAGTGATCAGCCCGTTGAAGACCAGGTTGAACACATAAAGCAGCTCCATCGCGACGATCTTGCCGTGGCCATCCAGCGAAGTAGCCACGCTGTGCACCAGGGTGTCGATCAACTGAGCCTGTTTTAGCAGCACAATGACCGCTGCCGCCACGCCGACTACCAGCGCACCGTACATCACTTCACCTGCGCCGTTCATCAGGCGTTTGATAAAGGCGTTGGGAGAGATCCGCCCGATGAACGCTGTGACGATACCCAGCATGATAAAGGTGGCGGAAAGCTGAGGAATACCCCAGTCCCGATTGAAGGCGCCGAACAGGAAGAAGCCGATGGCCAGGGGGAACAGTGCCAGCACAAGCTTATGGGTAAGGGTAAAGGTCGGGTAGGCATCCATTTGGCTATCGTGGCCCGCGCTTTCGAATGCCTCGGCGCCCATCACGCTTAAGCTTGGGTCTTGCTTGATACGCTTGGCGTAGTGGCAGATGTAAGCGGCGGTAATCGCCAGGAAGACTACAAAGATCGCCGCGCGGTACATGAAGCCTGAAAACAGCGGAAGCTCGGCAATGGTCTGGCCGGTGACGGTCACGGTGGGGTCGAACACGCCAGCGCCAAAACCGGCGTAGGAGCCTAGAAAGATGATCGCGACCCCAACGATAGGATCAAGCTTCATTGAGCGGGCCAGAATCAGACCGATAGGAATAAACGCGATCGCCAGATTGGCCCCCACGCCCACCGAGGCAAGCGTTGCAAAGGTGGCGCAGTAGACGAAGATAAGCAGGTTCTGCCGACCTTGCGCCAAATTGAGCAAACGGTAAATCCCCGCGCTGATCGCCCCGGTAGACTCGATGACTTTCAGCACGCCACCCACGATCAGGATAAGAAAGACCAGCGTGGACGCCGCTACCAGTCCGTTATGGATGGCGGTGAACAGATCCATTACGTTTAGCGGCGCAGCCTCGATGTAGCGAAAGCTGTCGGTGGCCACCTGGGTCAGGCCGTTGGCGGTACTGCGCTCATAGGTGCCGGCAGGAATGATATAGGAGGCCAGCAAGACCAGGATCATGAAGCCGAACAGGATGATAAACACATCCGGCATGGGCAGCTTTTTCTTGACTCGCTTAGCGCCTGCCTCGCCTGGGGGGGTCTTTGAGGACATGAGGATCTCCACTTTCAGAGGATTGTCATTTTAATGGTTACGGCTTGCGTAGAGAGGCGTATTTAGGGCGCGTTTTGGCCGGTCATAGTGCCAGATCTTGCGTCGTTAACATGCGTCGTCAATACGCTTGTGAACGGCTTTGCCATTGTATGGTTGTTTGAAAATCAAGCTACCAAGGAAGCCACAGGCGGACAATTGTAAATAAAACAAATGTGCTTTCTATTTTCGGCAAGGAGAGGGGCTGTATGATCTAGTTGCATTAAATGATGGGCATTACGCTATCCTGATGAGTTATTACGCAAGCGCCCCTTGAGGAAAGCTTGCCGACACTACACTGACGTTATCAAAGGTAGATGCACACAAAGCGAACAATATTGGCTGTGTGCGTTCGCTAAGGTCACATCGATGAGATACTTTGATCGCTCACCATCATTTTTACCTCACGCGCTTAATGATTCAGGAGGGATATGCCCCCTTCATTACTTTTACTCCTGGCCGACACGATATTAGTCGTTCATGTGCTGTTCGTTGCTTTTGTCGTCTTGGGGTTGCTGGCTATTTATGTGGACTATTTTTTAAGGTGGCAGTGGGTGCGCAACAAAACGTTTCGTATCTTACATTTGTCCGCCATTGGGTACGTGGTGATGCAGTCCTGGTTGGGCATCGTTTGCCCACTCACCACGTGGGAAATGACATTGAGAGCAGAGGCTGGTACAGCAACCTATGCTGGTTCTTTCATTCAGCACTGGTTGCAGCACCTGCTTTACTACACCGCTCCAGAGTGGGTATTTGTTGTGGTGTATACGGTGTTCGGCAGCTTGGTAGTCGCCAGTTGGTTGGTCGTGCGACCCAACCGACGCGTTCACTGAACGTTGCGCAGTGCCTGTTTTCAGTGAAAGTGTGTGGAACGCTAGCCGTAAACCACTTTTTGTTTGAGCGGCTTTAACTATTTGAAATCTATCTGGCGAAGATCAATAGGTACGTTAAGCTGAAAACAATGCTTTAACGCTCAACGGAAAAGGGGCCTGGGATGGCTAAAAAACCTCAAGGTAGTAGCAGTACGTCTTCTGGCGAACGCGGGGCAAATGCTTCGGTTTCGTGTGGCACCGAAAAACTTTTGTTGGCAGCATTGGCGCGCGGAAGTTGCTGTCTTGAAACCGGGCGCTTTTTGATCAGTTATCGTGAAGGACGAGTTGAAGAGGGAATCAAGTCGCTCAAGGCTCAAAACTTTCGGGTGGCCGACGCGCGTGACTTTGCTGACCAAGCTGTCAGTTTGGAAGAAGCTGGTGATGCGGAGGCGATGGTGTTTCCGGAGCTTGGGGTTGCGCTGGTTGGCGGTGATGCCTTACAGCTGCATGGGATGAGTCTCAACGATCCTATCTCAGCGGATAGCCCCATAGAAATTATTGAGCCCGAGTATTTTGCCTTCTCGGAAAATTCAGAGTATCTGCGCGGTTTTTTGCGCGCCGCAAGTACGATTGCTCGCGACCTTGGCGCTGATTTTGATCTGGATGAAGCCCAAAACACGCCTGAGCCTGGTGAGTTTGAGGCTACTTGGGGTTTGATTCAGTGCAACGTTTTACAGAGCCGATGGAGTGGGGCTGGCATTAAAGTGGCTGTGCTGGATACTGGAATGGATCTTGGCCATCCTGACTTTGTGGGCAGAGAGTTTATTACCCGCTCATTCGCCGGTGAGCCGGTTCAGGATATCAATGGTCATGGTACGCACTGTATCGGCACGGCCTGTGGACCCAAAAAGCCTCTCGAAAGCGCGCCGCGCTACGGTATCGCATTCGATTCGCAGGTGCTCGTTGGCAAGGTGCTCACCAACTCGGGTAGCAGTACAGGGGCGGGGGTGCTTGCCGGCATGAATTGGGCCATCGCCAATCGCTGCGAAGTCATCTCAATGTCGCTGGGTAGCCAAAGCCCCGTGCAAGCTGCCTATACCCACGCTGGCGCGGCGGCACTGCGTAAAGACTGCCTGATTATTGCCGCTGCAGGAAACTCCTCTACCCACACCGGAGCGCCTGCCAACTCACCTACTATCATGTCGGTTGCATCGATCGACGCTAACTTGAAGCCCTCAAGCTTTTCGAACGCAGGAAAAATCGAAATTGCCGCGCCTGGGGGCGATATTTTTTCATCCTGGCCCCGGCCGGTACATCATAAAACGATTAGCGGAACCAGCATGGCGACGCCCCACGTAGCAGGCTGTGCCGCACTCTGGGCAGAGTCCGATGCCTCGCTGCGGGGTATGAAGCTCTGGCAGCGGTTACTGGATTCTGCAAAGCCCTTACCGTCCTCCGATTCCCGCGTCGGGGCCGGGTTGGTACAAGCACCCTAAACGAGGTTGGTCGATGCCGACGATAGCGCTTTGGATAATTACCATTTCTGAAGATCAATCGATTAATGAAATAGCCTCGCGCCTCAGCGATGAAGGCCTCACCATTAGAGATGTGCTTGAGGAGATTGGGTGTATTACCGGGTCTGCAGATGATGTTACCGCTGAGCGGCTTAAAAAGATTGAAGGGGTGGTGGATATCGCCCCTGACATGCAGCTCAATATAGGCCCGCCAGGTGCTGATGAGACCTGGTAACTCCTCAAGCCGTTGTTGGGGCTAGCAAAAAACTGCGTGTCTCAGGCTTAAGGTGGGCCTGAGTTTACGCGTAGCGGGGCATTTTCTTTTCAGGTCTTAATCAATGAGCAGGACGAAACGGGTCAGCATAGGAGCGACCCAATCTCCGCCGCTGCCAAGCGCGAATTTAAGGCGATAATGCAGAAAAATCGATATTGCCACCATTAAGGCGGCACTTCACGGTTGCAGTAGATTGTTAAAAGAGCCGGAAGCTGCCCATTAAGAATGTGTTGACTACAGGGCCGAAGCAATGGAGTTTGTGCGCACAATCGTTATATCTGAATTTTCTGATTTTAATGATCTGGGTGAATTTATAATTGTGGTCGTTCGGTTGCTAATGGCTGCTTTACTGGGCGGTCTCTTGGGACTTGAGCGTGAACAGAGCGGCAAGCCGGCTGGAATACGTACTCACATGCTTGTATGTATGGGGGCGGCGGTCTTTGTATTAATTCCGCAGCAAGCAGGCATTTCTGATGCGGACATGAGTCGAGTCATCCAGGGGGTGGTTAGCGGGATTGGGTTTCTATGTGCTGGCAGCATCATCACCCGTCAGAATGACTTGTTTGCTACAGGACTTACTACCGCGGCCGGTATTTGGTTTACAGCAGCTATAGGAATGGCCGTTGGCCTCGGGCGCGAGCAAACGGCAGTGGTGTGTACATTGCTGGCTTGGGTAGTGCTTTACGTGGTGCCATTCTTTTCGCGTACCATCACCAAGAAAAAGGCTGAGCGGCCAGAATCGAATGAAGATAGCCCTGGTATGAAATGACGTTGTTTTATCAAATATGCAACATCAGTAGAATAAAATGTTAATCGTGATTCGGCATTGGCGGATGCGGTGGGGTAATGGATAGTATGCCTTGCTCGCACCACCTCTTGCAGAGCATCCAAGCGTAAATCCACTGCGAAAGCTCCAGTATGAAATGCCGAACACACCAATGCACAAAAGGTTTATCTAACATCATATGGCTGAAATTACGTATATCCTTCTTTTATCGTTAATGGCAGGGGCCGCTATGCCTGCTGGTGCATTATTGGCGAAGTTTGATCTGGTCCACCCTTCTTTTTTAGGCTCTGCCTGGCGACATTTTATAGTCGCCTTTGGCGGTGGCGCGCTCGTTTCAGCGGTTGCCTTGGTATTAGTGCCGGAGGGCGCTAGCAAACTGCCTCTTATACCAGCGGCCTTATGTTTTGCAGCTGGTGGAGCATGTTTTTACTTATTGGATACCTATTTAAATAAGCTTAATAGCTCGGTAGGCCAGCTGGTAGCCATGTTGTCCGATTTTATCCCAGAGGCTATTGCTTTGGGTGCTGCCTTTGCTGTAGGAGAAGGTACCGGGCTATTGCTCGCGATGTTAATGGTTTTACAAAACTTACCTGAAGGCTTTAATGCTTATGAAGAGTTAAATAGTAGTGCTCAACTATCTTCCAACAAGATCGTATTGGCATTTAGTGGTTTAGCATTAGTAGGCCCTATTTCGGCGGCAACCGGTTATTATATTCTGGCGCAGTATGATGTGCTGATGGGGGCGTTAATGTTGTTCGCTAGCGCGGGAATTTTATATCTCGTTTTTCAAGATATTGCACCGGAGTCAAAAATCGAACATCAAGGTATGCCTGCGATAGGCGCTGTGGCTGGATTTATGCTTGGCTTAATTGGCAACATGATGCTTCTTGCTAACTAATAGCGCCCAGAGCAATGTTTAGAAAGTTCGTTTTATTAGAAGCCTTACTCCCCGACATAGGGGGTATTTCGCTAACGCTTTCTATAACGCTAAATTAGCAGTGGGCTTTTATTTTTAAATGCAGGATAATTAATAATTATTGTTATTAAGGATCCTAATATGCCTGCTACTAAAACACTAATTTTGACTGCTGCTGGCGTTGTAGTACTCGGGGCAGGGGGATACCTAGGCGCCCAGGCGGTAGTGGGTAATGAGGT
Organism: Halomonas sp. AOP43-A1-21; assembly: GCF_052376775.1. NCBI lineage: Bacteria > Pseudomonadati > Pseudomonadota > Gammaproteobacteria > Oceanospirillales > Halomonadaceae > Halomonas > Halomonas sp. AOP43-A1-21. Next base: position 15,665 of record NZ_JBQSWC010000047.1, read on the forward strand.
TGAAAAAGCGCTCACCCAAACCTTTGCGCAGCTGGATGATTCTGTTTCCTGGTACGCAAGCGACGTCATGATCGATAAATCGTTGCTCAATACAACGGCGACAGCAACGATCGGTATGGAAGGTATTGAACACGCCAATGCCCAGGTAAACCTGCTGGTAGATCACGGCATTATCAATAGCCCGATTACCGGCACGATTCATCCCAACGAGCAGTTTCTACGCGGGGACATCGACGTTGATCTGGTCGCTACTCGCAGCTCCGTCACGGGACAGCTGACGGCTGGTTCGTTAAGCGGTGTTGAACTCGACGGCACTCTGCACGACTTGGTAGTGGACCTTGACCTTGAAGATGAAGAGGTTTGGAAGGTAAACGGTCAGGCGCGTGAAATTGTCGTCAATAACGAGAATGACTCATTTCGGATTGTTTCGCCGCGCTTTGAAAACAACGCCCAGAAAGCGTCTAATCTGATACATCAACGCCTGGAAATACCCAAAATTGAGTTTTTAGCGCAGGGCATCAATGTTTATATGGATGGCGTTGAGCTAGAAGCCGAGTCTGAATCCGTGGGTGAGAGCCAGATCGTCAATTCAGGCGGACGTTTCAAGGTAGCCGATATTGGCGCCGACGGCACCTCAATGGGTAGCTTGTCACTTGATATGGATGCCAAGAGCTGGGATATGCCAGCATTTCAAGCGCTCCAGGAAGCCTATGCACCGTTGCAAGCCATGCGTGCAGAGTATGGAGAGGCCGACGTACGCGGCGATGAGCAGGAAGAGCGTGAACTGCTGATCCAGGCTATCGAAAGTGGCTATGATGTACTGATTGCGAGCCCCTCAATCGCGTTCCAGCCGCTGGAAGCGCACGTTACGCTGCCTATGCTGGGTATCGATTTTAATCCCCGCATTACGGCGGATATCCGCTTTGATGGTGAAGAACTTTCCAAGGAGGCGCTATACAGCGCTTCATGGGACAACCGTTTGCCGTTACCCAATCAGCTTCAGGCATCGCAAGATGTTATGAGCACACTGGAGGCACAAGAGTACCTTCAAAATCGCTTGAGCCTGGATATCAGCGTAACCACGCCGCCTCAGATGGTTCTTTCACTCATTCCCATGCCTTATGCCTTGTTAATCGATCCGGACGTTGAAGAGCAGACGCTGCTCTGGCAAGACGGCGTCCTGACTATTAATGGTGAAGAGGTGATGTAAGTAAGGCTTGAATCATAAGCACTACGCCACATGGAGTGGCGTAGTGCTAATTTGGTGACGCTGAAGCGGGTAAGCAAGTCGCACCAAGTAACCAGGAACGAGCCAATATATTTCTATTTAAAGGACTAAATATGCGTGTCATTGCCATCGTAAAGTATCTGACGCTTATTGTGGGTCTGGGACTTCTCATCGGCGCTTTCTATTTTTATCAAAGTTCAAGCAGTTTTCTTGATGGGGCCGTCACTACTGAAGGCACGGTAATTGAGCTTGTAAGGTCCCGCTCAGAAGACTCGATTACTTACCGACCCGTTGTTCAATTTACGTCCCAGAATAATTCAACCATAGAGTTTCTATCAACGACGGGCAGTAACCCGCCCAGCTATTCGCCAGGCCAGCGCGTTGAGGTTATGTACGACCCGAGTAACCCAGTCAATGCCAAGCTTAAAAGCTTTTTCTCGTTATGGGGCGCGCCGCTTATCGTGGGCGGATTGGGAGCCTTGTTTTTCCTAA
>NZ_JBQSWC010000048.1:0-16672 GCF_052376775.1 Halomonas sp. AOP43-A1-21
TCCCCCGGGGCTTGCGCCTCGGGGGATTTTTTTTTGGCTGGAATTTACTAATTACGCTTTTCGTTTCCAAGCAGCTACCCTGATATGGGTGGTGATATCGTACTGTTGTCTTTAAAATGGTACGGTACGTTGATGGAAGAGCACTTCACGCGCTATCTCAGGAGGAGAAACAAGATGAATGGACAATTAGTTAAGAAGTTATCAGCTGCGGTATTAATGGCTCTGCTCGCGGGCGGTTTGGCTGCCTGTGATAACCAGGGGCCTGCTGAAGAAGCAGGTGAGAGCATCGATAACAGTATGGAAAGCGCTGGCGAAAGCATTGAGAATGCGGGCGAGAATATCGAAGATGCTGCTGAAAATTAATCCAGCGCGTTGATGTAAAACATTTAGCTAGGGTATTGCCTAGCAAGCAAAACGGCCGCTATTAGCGGCCGTTTTGCTGGGTATTTTGTATCGTCTTATGTTGATTTTAAGCGCCTGGGTTTTGTTCAATACCCTGTACATACCAGGGAGCCTGGTCACGCATTGCGCGGGTTAAGTGCCAGGATTCGTTAAACTCAGTCTGCTGTCCGTTCTCTTCGATAATGCCGTGAAAGATTACGCTGGCCTCTGCATGGCCATCGTACTCATTGATATCCCCCAGCTCGGCAAACAGCCGTACGATCTCTGTACGATTATTGGCCGGATGCTGAGCACGCTCTGTACGTAACAGGTTATAGAGCTCGGGAGTAACATATTCCTGGATCTGGCTAAAGTCGTTATTGTCCCAGGCGCGCTGAAGGGTCATAAAATGCTCTTTCGCGCCGTTTAAAAACTGCTCTTTATCAAACCAGGCGGGCGTACTTTGCAGGCTGCTCGCTAAACTACCCGGAGCGGCCCCAGCTGAGCCAGCGGCAGGCGTTGATGGCACGTGCTGCGTACGCTGATAGTTGGATTCGGAAGCGTGCGCCGGGCGGCGCTGGCGAATAAAGGCGCGAAAGGCGATCATCGCCAGCACCGCAATGCCCACCACCATGAGCAGATCCATCATTCTTAGCTCATCAAAGGCGCCGCCAAAAAACAGCGCAGCAATTAATCCACCGGCCAATAGGCCCCCCATCATGCCGCCCATTCCGCCTCTACGTGCTGCCGCAGCACCTGCTTGGCCCTGTTGACCACCTTGAGCCTGTTGTGTACTGGGTGTGCTAGCTGGGCGATCCGCAGAGCGGGACATACTGCCCACATTGCCGCCTCCGCCCATACGGCGCGCTTCAGCATGCTCTACCGCAACGCTAAACCCCATAACGCTGACCAGCAGCATGACAAACAGTTGTCGTAACATGGCAATCTCCAATGATTAAAAGCCATCAAGAACATAAGCCCAGAGTACTGAGCGTGTAGAAAGTATTGAACGGCTAGTTTAGCGCCTGGGCGGTTAGAATGGGCTATCTTAATGGCACTAATAAACACAAAGAATAAGGGGAAAGCGTGCGCCTACAACGAGATCGTAGCCTATTACTAATGGTCGATTTTCAGGCGGGCTTACTGCCCGTCATTGATGATGGCGTAAAAGTAATTGAAGAAGCCGCCTGGCTTGCAAAAGTAGCCGAAGCGTTAGACGTGCCTGTATGGCTTACCGAGCAGTATCCTGAAAAGTTGGGGGGGACGACGCCAGGCTTATTAAGCGAGTTGGGTGAGCATCAGGTTTGGCAAAAGCACCATTTCAGCGCGATGGAAGAGCCCGAATTCGCCCAGGCGTTAAAGGCCCAGTCAGTGCAGCAAGTAGTGATCTGTGGGACGGAAGCTCACATCTGCGTGCTTCAGAGCGCACTTGGGCTGCTTGAGGCAGGCTATAACGTGTATTGGTTAAGCGAAGCGACCGCCAGCCGCCGCTGTGATGAAGCGCGCCTTGCCCGCGAGCGTGCCTGTGCCCACGGTGCAATCGCTGTGACGTCGGATATGGTGGCCTACGAGTGGCTTCAACGCTGTGATAACGCACTGTTTAAGGACGTGCATCAGCGCCTTCTAAAGCCCCGTTCCTCGCGCGCCGTCACATTTTTCTAGCCAAAGGTGAGCTTTCGTTTAGCGATCGGCTTCTTTGCGGGTAAAGACGAGCGTATCGCCTTCAGAAGAGGCAGCATCAAAGCGATAGCCTGCAACGTTAAAGCCTTTAAGCTCATCAGGATCATTAATTTTCTGGCTAATGATCCAGGCGCTCATCAGCCCGCGTGCTTTTTTGGCATAAAAGCTGATGATTTTAAACGTGCCGTTTTTCTCATCTTTAAACACCGGTGTAATAATGCGCGCATCAAGCTGCTTGGCATCTACCGCTTTAAAGTATTCGTTGGAGGCCAGGTTGACCAAGGCCTTAGAGCCGCTTTGTGCAATAGCGTCATCAAGCGCTTTAGTGAGGGTAGGTTTCCAGTAGGCGTATAAATCCTTGCCCGCCTGATTAGGCAGTTTGGTCCCCATCTCCAATCGGTAAGCCTGGATCAGATCCAGCGGTCTCAGCAAGCCATACAGGCCTGAGAGAATGCGCAGATGCTGCTGAGCAAAACGGTTATCCGCATCGCTGAACGTTTCAGCTTCCAGCCCAGTGTAAACATCGCCCTGAAACGCCTGGGCGGCAGGTTTCGCATTCTCAAGCGAAAATGGCGGCTCCCACTCAGCGAAACGGGCCGCATTAAGGCCAGCCAGCTTATCGCTGATACCCATCAGCTCGCTGATCTGCTGGGGCGAGTAATCACGCAGAATATCAATCAGCGATTGGCTTTCGCTGAGAAAGTCGGGCTGCGTAACGCGCTTGGTCGTAGAGGGGGTTTCAAAATCCAGCGTCTTGGCTGGCGAAATAACGCTTAGCAAGGTGAGCTCCTTCAGCCGATGCAAAAACCTAATAACAAATGTATGGCCGCTAGTATATCAAGCCTCGGCGTTGGCCGAGGCTATCGCCTTCATAGCGTTACTATACTTATCCAAGGCCCAAGGACTTATCCAAGACTCAAGGGCAGGGATTGGGCATCCGGCGGTGGATATCGTCGATGGCATCCAGCACTTCGTCGTCAAGCTTGAGGCTCTCGCTGGCCAGATTGCTTTCCAGCTGGTCAAGGGTAGTCGCACCAATGATATTACTGGTCAGGAAGCTGCGTGAGTTGATGAATGCCAGCGCCATCTGTGCCGGGTCGAGATCGTGCTCGCGGGCCAGATCAACGTACGCTTGTGTGGCTGCTTCTGCTTCGGGCGAGGTATAGCGCTTAAAGCGCTCATAAAGTGTCAGGCGACCTTTTTCAGGCCAAGCACCGTTCAGGTACTTGCCGGAGAGCACGCCAAAGCCCAGCGGCGAGTAGGCCAATAAGCCAACGTCTTCGCGGTGGGCGATTTCCGCCAAACCGACTTCAAACGACCGGTTAAGCAGATTGTAGGGGTTTTGTACCGATGCCACGCGCGGCAAATCCATTTTCTCAGCCAGATAAAGCGAGCGCATCACGCCCCACGGCGTATCGTTGGACAGGCCAATCGATCGTACCTTGCCAGCGTCGACCAGCTCTTTAAGCGCAGAAAGCGTCTCTTCAAGCGGTGTGGCATCTTCCTGGTCCTGATGGGTGTAGCCCAGCTTGCCGAAAAAGTTGGTGTTGCGATCCGGCCAGTGCAGCTGATACAGGTCAACATAGTCTGTCTGTAAACGCTTAAGGCTATCGTCGATTGCCTGATGAATATGCTCGCGCGTCATGCGCGGGCCGCCCCGGATATGCTCCGGGCCCGGGCCCACTGCCTTGGTCGCAATGATGACGTCATCGCGTGCACCGCGCTGCTTCAGCCAACTGCCGATATACGTTTCGGTTAAGCCCTGGGTCTCCGCCTTGGGCGGTACCGGGTACATTTCAGCGGTATCGATAAAGTTGATACCGAAAGCGACAGCGCGATCCAGCTGTTCGTGAGCTTCTGTCTCGCTGTTTTGCTCGCCAAACGTCATCGTACCTAGGCAGAGTCGACTGACCTCAATTCCGGTTCTGCCAAGTGGGCGCGTTTGCATTTTTATCTCCTCGCTAAGGCGAAAATGGCTACCGAATAGGCATTTATTATCATGGTTAATGGTGATGTGTGACAGGCATGTTAGCGAGGCAATTTGAAAGCCGCAAATCAATGGGGTTGAGTCGTCGCAAAGGCAGGCGTATGCTTGCCAGCCCATCGACCGGCTAAAGGCCGGTTTCTCGTTTGGTTGGCAGTCAAATGATGTAGTGATCGCTAATCAAGGTCTCAACAAACTGGCAGGGTGGTTTGCCATGCCGCAGGCATCATCTTTGTTTACTCGGTTAGAATTTCGCTTAGCCGAACGGCTTTTTCAAAACCGTTGGTTGCTTCCGCGTTCCAAGCGTACGCAGCGCCTGACCATGCGACTGTTCAAGCGCTGTGCTGATGCAGGACATCCGGATGCGCTATCCGTTTACGGCCATATGCTGTTTCATAGCAGTCTTTCGCCGCAGGATAAGGCGCGGGGCGCGCGTTATGTCGTAGAAGCCGCTCAGTCTGGCGACGTAAAGTCGCAGTTTCAGGTAGCGCAAATCTATGAGCATGGCTGTGCGCAGTATCCGCGTCGTGAAGACTATGCGGTAACCTGGTATGCACGCGCCGCCCAGGCGGGACATTACCTGGCCGCTGAGCGGTTAGCCTGCGCCTACCGATTGGGTGAGCTAGGCTTAGCCGTAGACGCCGGCCAGGCCGCTTATTGGCAGCGCCTGGCGGATCGTCAGCCGCTTAACGATGCCGCCGTCGCGTAAGCGGCCGCTGAGCGATCACTATGCGCAATGATTGAATGAGGAAGTCAGTGTCCGAGACGCTACCTACCGTACTCGATATTGAAGCGTCCGGATTCGGGCGTGGCAGTTATCCGATAGAAGTCGGCATCGCGCGTGCTGACGGAAGCTGCTGCGCGTTTCTTATTCAGCCTCTGGAAGAGTGGACACACTGGGACCCAAAAGCTGAGCTGTTGCACGGTATCTCGCGTGAACGTCTGCGCGCAGAGGGGCACCCTGTACAGCAGGTTGCCCAATGGCTTAACGATGAGCTAAGCCGTCTGGGTAAGGCTTATAGCGACAGCTGGGGGTACGATAACACCTGGCTGTCGCTGCTTTTTCATCATGCCGGTATGCTGCCACGCTTTCGACTTGAAGCGCTGCGGATTTTGCTAAGCGAAGAGCAGCAAGCCCTTTGGAGCCATACCAAAGAGAGCATGATTGCCGAGCGCGATATTAATCGCCATCGCGCCGGTGAAGATGCCCGCCTGTTACAGCTTACCTACCAGCGTACCCGCCTGCTGACAGAGCGCTAACGCCGTTTCAGGCAGGTTTACAAAAGCCTATAGGCGTATATCCAGTGCACTGAGTAGCGCTTGGGGTGTTTGCGCATCCTGCAGCATGTCACGTGTTGCCTGGGCTAAAAAGCCGTTGGCTACGGTGCTGTCCAAAAATGTTAAAAGCGGCCCATAAAAATCATCTATATTTAGCAGGCCCATGGGCTTTTCATGTAGGCCCAGATAGCCCCACGTCCAGATTTCAAACAGCTCTTCAAACGTTCCAATGCCGCCCGGCATGGCGATAAACGCATCGGCGTTAGCCGCCATGGTGGCTTTACGCTCATGCATATTGGCGACGCGGATAAGCTCGGTAAGCCCAAAGTGGGCCTGCTCACGCTCCACCAGATGATCCGGCATCACGCCGATAACGCTCCCCCCGGCTTCTAGCGCTGCATTGGCAAGCTCGCCCATCAGGCCGATCCGCGCACCACCGTAGACCAGCGTATGGCCTCGCTCGGCCAGTGCTGTACCCAGCGCCTGGGCGGCTTGACGAAAAATCGGACGGCTGCCTTCACGCGAACCAAGATAAACGCAAATACGGGACATTAATCGGGTTCCTTAAACGAATATTGAATGGCGCTTTACGGGATAAAACGATCGATCTGATGGTGCTCGTCCATCCACTGGCCAATAACGTTGTCGCCACATAGATGATGGGCGTACTGGGTGTGCAGGCAGCGCACCTGCTGCCAGTTGCTGATACCGCCAATGCCACGCTCGGTAAGCACGTCGGTGTAACCCAGCCGGGTAACCTCGGCACGTTGTGCGTCACTCATATAGTCCCAGCGGGCTTTGACGTAGTCGCGGTGGCTTTGCTGGTAGCTTTCCAGAAAGGCAGGTTCATCCTGCAGGCGCTGTTCGAGTGATTTGATGACCCCTACGGCTTCAATGCGGGAAATCTCCACTTTGAGCACGTCAGAACACAGCCAGTACAGCGTAGGAAAGGGCTTGTCATCCACGATAGGCGCCATGCGCAGTACCAGCGGTGTTCCTTGGCTATCGGTCGCGGCGACGGCTTCGATACCGCGCGGTGCGCGGCCTAGCTGCTGGGTAATAATAGCTAGCTGGCGCTCATCAGGCGCTTGGTTGGTGCGAATCACCATCAGGTTGGTCTCTCAGGAGCGGTCGTCTTGAACAAATTTATTGGAGCGGCCAACAGCACGGAAAAAGCAGCGATTCAACTGCTCAGGGGACGCTACATAGCACCATGTCCGCTCGCAATACTCGGCGGCTCGTGCCATCAGCACGTCATAAAGGCGATTAAACGGGGCATCATAATCGTAAGGGTCAGCCCCGAACAAGCGGATATGTGGATAGTCCGCAAAGCGCTCCATGAAATAGTGTTCAAGATCCGCTTCGACAGCGCGATGCTGCGCGGTATTGTCCGGGTCTAGCCAGAGATTATAGCGAATGGCCATGCTGTGCTCCTGGTAGCCCCGTCCAGCGGGGCAGTGCGTCAGGCGGGCGCATCTTGTAAATGGGCTGACAAGGCGTCGCGCAGCTTGCCTTCAATAGGCACAGCGCACTTAGCCTGATGATCGTACTGTACCATCACGGTATGACCGAGATTAGTCAACGTACCGTGCTGGCGAGCTTCCTGAGTCACCGTGAATGAGCTATTACCCAAACGCGTCAAGTAGGTGCGTAATTCGATGTCATGACCGTAAAACAGTTCAGCACGGTAGTCGATTTCCATGCGCGCCATAATCAAGCGCCACTGTTTAGGATCCAGATCCGGCGTAAAAAGCTTGAACAGATCATTGCGGGCCAGCTCAAACCAGGCGGGCAGGCGCGTATTATTAATATGGCCTAGCGCATCGGTATCATAAAAAGCTGGCTCAATCGTGCGGGTGAACATAGTGGTCGCCTTGTTATTGGTCAGCCTTCAGGATTGCCCCTAGCAAGCGCTTGGTCAAGTGGCTTGGCCCTGTGCCTCTCGCCTTTCTGCCCACCAGCGCTGCCCCTGCATCCAGCCAATCAGCCATAGCGTCGCTACGCTAAAACCTGCCAGCGTACCCAAGGCAAGCCCCCAGCTTTCATAGGTGAACGAGACGCATAGGGCGTAGCACAGCAGCGAGCCGAGACCCATCGGGTAGTGCTTGATGACCGTGGCAGTCGGTGCAGGCCCTTGGCTCAAATGTAGAATCAGCAGGAAAGGCAGCATGGTGATCGGAAAGGCCGCCAGCGTTCCCGCCCAGGCGGACGGCACCCAGTGAGCAAGCGTGGTGATCGCGAACACGATAAGTGTGGCCAGCAGGGCACGTACACACAGCGCACCCCACGAGAAAGGCGCCCGCGTGGTGGCGACGCTGTCCGGTATACGTCGGAAGAGCCAGCTGAACAGCACAATGGCGCACAGCGTTACCAGCGTACCCGTCAGCCGTGTGAAATCAAACTGGGCCAGCACCAGGCTGACGCAAAACCAAGCGATAAAGCCACCAGCGGTGCCGGCCAAAAGCCCCTTTAACCCGGGCTTGCGCCCGCATAGCCAGTAGCCCGCCCCCAGCGCCATGGTGGCGGTAAAACCGGCCAGCGTATGCACCGCGCTTTCGGCGGCGAACAGCGGCGAGATCTCCAGGCCGATAAAGAAAAGCGCCAGTGCCGTGCCCAGCGGATAGCCCGCCAAAAGCCCCGCCACCCGTGGGCTTACCCGTACTGCCACTACTCCCAGGCCCAGCACCATAGCGACAGAAACCATGCCCTTGGCAAGCTGCCAGCTAATCGGAACTTCCAGCATAAATGACTATCCTTATAATTGATTAAATACTGTTTGAGTTATTTTGCAGCCACCCAACTCAGGAGAGCAGAGTGGTCGTGGATGTTGCTTCCCCATCAGGACATGCGCTTTCGCCCCCGCCAAGGCCCGAGCTTTGCGCGCGCGCTGCATCGTTGACCAAACACCACCTGATTCCACGAGCGCTGCACAACAAACCACGCTATCGAAAGCGCTACTCGCGCGAAGAGCGGCTGACCGCCATCTTATGGCTCTGCCACGCCTGCCATCGGCATATTCACAGACTCTATAGCGAGCGCGAGCTAGCCGACCAGTTTGCCAGCCGCGAGGCGCTGCTGGCGAGTGAAGAGATACGCCATTTCGTCGAATGGCTTTCCAAAAAGCCAGCAGGCTTCAAGCCCAAATCCCGTCGGCCCAAGCGCTGATGTTTCCTTTTTATACTAGGCGCAGCCCCTGCTGGTCGCGCCAGGCAGCTTCCAGCGCGCTTTTTAACGGCTCTTGAAGGTGAGCGGGAAGCGCAGTATGAGCGTCCTCTAAAGTGCTGAACGTACGGTTGCGCAGCCAGCAGTACGCCCAGGCGCAGGCTTCTGCATCACTTTCAGGCATGGGTTTGGCAGGCATTTGATTGAGTAAAAATACCGCGGTACGCGGTGCCCAAAGCGGAATATCGCCCTCCAGAGTCTGGCTCCAGTATTTAAGCATCGCCCCATCGGGCGTTGTATCCGGCGTGCCCAGTTTGGCAACCCGAGCGGTTTCCGCCAGGATGAGCGCTAACTGATCAGCATCGGCTTGACCAAGCGCTTGCCACTGCCGCAATAGTGCCGATAATCCTGCGCGCACCTTGGTATAAAAGTCATCTTGCGGCATGCTCGTTACCAATCCTTTATTAATGAGTGAGACCTGTATGGCCTTTGATTTTGCCACGCCAATCGAGCGACGCCACCCCGAAGGCGGCTTCTCGTCACAAAAATGGCACCGTTACAGTGGCGAGGTGCTGCCGCTGTGGGTCGCCGATATGGATTTTCGCTCGCCGCCGGCGGTTATTGAAGCACTCCAGGACCGGGTTGCCCACGGTGTGTATGGCTATGGTGAAGTGCCCGCTACGTTAACAGAAACGCTGTGTCAGTGGAGTGCTTCGCACTACAACTGGACTATCCAGCCTGAGTGGCAAAAGTGGCTGCCGGGGGTGGTGCCGGCGCTACATTTCGCGACGCTCGCGTTAACCCTGCCAGGCGATGGCGTATTAACGATGACGCCTATTTATCCGCCTTTCTTGGCGGTAGCCGAGCGCACTGGCCGGCTCCCCCAGCAAGCAATGTTGACCGAACCTAAAGGCCCTGGCGAGTCGTGGCAGTTGGATATGGCCTCTATAGAAGCGGCCATTACGCCCAAGACGCGCCTGTTGCTCTGGTGCCATCCGCATAACCCGACAGGGCGTGTCTGGCGCCATGAAGAGCTGGCGCCGCTGGCAAAACTGGTTGAACAGCACGATTTGTGGGTGGTCTCGGACGAGCTTCACTGTGATTTGCTGCTGGACAAAGATGCCCGGCATCGCCCGCTGGCGGCCATGTTTCCTGAGCTCGCCAAGCGTACGATTACCCTATGGGCGCCATCTAAAACCTTTAACTTGGCAGGTTTAACCAGCGCCTGTGCGGTGATCCCTGACCCTGAAGTGCGCAAGCGGTTTACCGCTGCCTGCAAAGGGCTGCTGCCTGATGTGAACGTTTTGGGGCTGGTAGCGGCTGAGGCGGCTTATCGGCAAGGCGAGCCTTGGCGCCAAGCGCTGCTGGAAGTGCTGCGTCAGCATCGCGCGACGCTTGAAACACACGTGGCAAGCTGGCCGGGGGTGACGTTAAGCAAACCGGAAGCCACTTATTTAGCCTGGTTGGATATGCGCGAGGCGGGGTTGGGCAGCACGCCCTATCAAACGCTCAAGGAACAGGCGGGGGTTGCGCTGTCTGACGGGGCAGCGTTTGGCTGCCCCGGCTTTTTACGACTTAACTTTGGCACCACGGCGTCCCAGCTGGACGCCGCGTTAGTGCGGATGGATAAGCTGTTAAAGGCCTAGCGATTAATACAGCAGAGCAAACAGCTTGCGGCGGTAGGCGACGGTCAGCGGATGATCGGCGCCTAGCGCATCAAACACCTGCAGCAGCGCTTTACGCGCCGCGTCGTCGTTATACGCACGGTCACGCTTCATGAGCGTCAGCAGCGCTTCAAGGCCGGCGTCGTACTGGCCATCGGCCACCTGGCGCAGAGCGCGCTGGAACTGTGCTTCGCTATCGTCGCGCTCGCCTAAAGCGGCGATATCTTCTGCTGAAAGCGCTCGTTCGCTGAACTCAATGCTCGCACGGACGCCGCGGGCGGCAGGCGCATCACGCTCTTCGGGCGGCAAATTATCCAGCACGCTGCGCGCTTCATCGCCACGCTTTTCAGCCACCAGGACGCGAGCAAAAGCTACCTGATAGGCATAGTGCTCGGGGTATTGGGTTACCAGGTTCTGGTAGATATCGCGAGCGGTGGCCGCGTCGCCTTCCAGAAGCGCCGCTTCGGCTTCTTCCTCCGGACTAGGCGGAGCTTCCGCGGGGGCCGGGAAGTAGCGGCTGAGCCAGGCACGAACTTCTTTCTCGGGCTGTGCTCCCTGCAAGCTATCGACCAGTCCACCTTGGCTGATTAACTTAACATCGGGTACCGAGCGCACGCCCAGCTGGGCTGAAATCTCTGGATTGGCCTGGGCATCCAGCTTACCCAGCAAAAAGGCCCCCGCGTATTCAATCGCCAGCTTTTCCAGAATCGTTGCAAGTTTGCTGCTGCTATCGTCGGCGGGGGAATAGCAGCACATAAGTACCGGCACCTGCATGGAGGCTTCGAGCACCTGCTGAATATTGCCAGCGTTTAGTTCAATGATGACTTCTTCAGCGGTAACCGGAGGGCGCTCAGCACTTGCCTGGGTATCGCCGGTGTTAGCGGGCTCCGCAGTAAGCGGATTGCCGGTACGGGGATCAATAATCGACATGGGTAAGCTCTACATCGCGTAAAAAGAAGGTTATCTGATGATATGCAGGCAGAGGCGTGCATATTCAAGCCGCAATGCAGCTAATCGTTGATATCCAAGCAGTAGAGGAAGGCAAGGCAAAGTGGACAGGCGTTGCACGCTAGATCGTGTTTAGCATGCAACGCTTGAAAGGTTGGTACTTATTGACGTTCAGTAATCTCAGTTTCCATACGCTCATACACATCATCCCATATAAAGCGATCATACGATGGAACTCTCTGACGGCGCCAATACGGTCAGCACGCAATAGCATCACCATTTAGCCTCATAATCTCTATTACTAGCCTCGCTGGGTTTGTTTACCTAACCAACTGGCGATAAGAGGAAGCATTGCTACGATCAAGAAAACACGAAGTACATGGTGGGCTGCCACCATAGCGGGGTCTATGGATAACGCTAGCGCTACGACGCCAAGTTCTGGCGCTCCTCCAGGCAAATAGGATAAGAACAAGGGTGTGTTGTCGAGTCCTATAATAGGTGCAAACAACAGCGCTGCAATGAAAGAGCCAAAGGTAAGAAGCACGCCGATCACCGCCGCGAGCCAGCCATCTTTTAAAATTTGTGGAAGAGAGTAATTCGCGAATCGCGCCCCTACTCCTGCGCCAATAACTATTTGTGCTGCACTGGAAAGCAGGGGAGGAACATGCACCGTCAAAAGGTCAGTCGCGTGTAGTAACCCCGAACTAAGCAATGGAATTAATAGCATCGCTGAAGGGAAGTTTAGCCGCCAGGCTAGCCAGCCGCTGACTATCGCTACCAGCGCCAGGATGCCATGGTTAACAGGGTCAATTGCTTCCGCGTGAGTGAAGCTTGCAAGGCTAGCATCAGCGAGATTAATGCCGGAAATAGCCTGGATGATGATGGGGGCTGCAATAAGCAATACCACTAAGCGCGCGGTATGACAGAGGGCAACGCGGCTGACTTCGGCACGGTAATTTTCTGCCAAAACAGAAACGACTGAAAGTCCGCCGGGTATGGCGGCGAACAAGGCCGTCACTCGATCCATTTTTCCGAAACGATAAAATATTTGATAGGCAATGAAACAAAATGCCAGCGATAACAAGCTCATCACAATCAGACTGATGGTCCAATCCCCGGCCTGACGAACAACTTCTGGCGTAAAGCTGGTGCCTAGCATCGTGCCGATAGCGACCATGGCGTAACTTCGCCATGGGGCAGGAAAGCGAGGCTGAAAAGATGTCGTCTGAGTGCACAGAAGTGATGCTGTTAGGCTGCCCAGTACCCATGGCAATGGTAGAGAGAGTGCAAAAAAAGCGAGTCCGCCTAACGCGCCGATGCCAAAGGTAACGCCTCCTCTACGTTGAGGAGGCATTTGTTTAATTAGATTCATGGCTAGTGCGGCGAGAGCGGAAGGCTTTCAGTGCGGGGACACCCATTAACACCAGCAGCATTATAGTGAAAAGAGCCAGAGCAATGGGTCGCTCCATCATGTATTCAAACGGTCGGCCACCGGACACCTGTAAGGTGCGCACGACTTCGCCTTCCATCATTCGGCCAAGCAGTAAACCGATGACTGTTGCTGCGACGGGATAGTTGTTTTGTCGCATGAGCCAGCCAAGCCCTGCAAATGCGGCAACGGTTAGCGGCCCAGCGATCGTGCCGGTTATGCCATAGCCACCCCAGGCACACATGGCCAATACACTGGGTACTAGATAAGCCAGCGGAACGCGCACCACCATGCCGAGTAAGCGAAGGCTAAGTAACCCCAAAAACGCTAGAAGTACCACTTGGCCCAGGTTGCCGAGAATAATCGAGTAGACGATATCGGTCTGGTCTCTTATAAACGATGGCCCACCAATAATATTGTGAAAAGAGAACGCAGCCAGAAGCACCGCCGTCGCAGCCCCGCCAGGGATGCCTAGCGCTAATAGCGCCGTCATGGAGCCGCCCTCCGAGCTTGAGTTTGCGGATTCGGCGGCTACGACACCTTCGGATGCTCCCTTGCCGAATGCTTCAGGCGTCTTCGACGTTCGTTTGGCCTCACCATAAGAGACCAGATTAGCTACCGATGACCCCACGCCTGGAATGGCACCGATCACGGCACCAATCAGACTGCCGCGCAGTAAGGTGCCGGGATGGCGGAATGTCTGCCCAACGCCTTTAAGAATAAGAGCAAACGATATATTACGCTGGGCCTCATTTTGTACTAGAAACGAGCCTCCCCTCAGGCGCAACAGTTCAGAGGCGGCAAATATGCCGATCATGGCGGGCACCACCGGAATGCCATCAAGTAAATAGGGGTTGCCTATAGTTGTGCGCATAATGCCCGTCGTGGACATGCCAATTTGACTCAGCATGAGCCCCAGAAAACCTGCCAGTAGGCCCTTGGCCATACTGCTGTCATTAAGTGTCGCGATGAGGGTTAACCCCCAAAGGACCACCACGACCATTTCCAGCGGGCCTATCTTTAGTACAAAAGCAGCCAGTGGATTGATTAACAACATCAGAAGGCTGTAACCCACGAAAGCGCCCACGACGGAAGCACAAAGGCCCAGGCCCAGGGCTTCATTGTGCTGTCCCTTTCGCGCCATAGGGTATCCATCGAATGCCGTGGCAATTGATGACGATGATCCGGGGATATTCATAAGAATAGCGGTTACCCCGCCACCATAGGCGCCGCCAGTAAATATGGCGGTTAAAAACAGCATGGCTTGAAGAAAATCCATGCCAAAGGTCACGGGTAAAAAAACGGCCATGGCCATTGATATTTGTAGCCCGGGAATCGAGCCGAAAATCAGGCCGATTAATAGGCCGGGGATAACCCAAAGCCAAGGGCTTAGGTCAGTAAAAAGAAGCGTAAAAGCCTGAGATAATGCGAGTTGATCAATCATATTAAAGCACGAGTGTGGTCATTGGATAAGGGAAGAGAGAGCCAAAACCCTTGACAAGAAAAACAGTAAACACAAGTGCGTATAAAGGCGGCTGCCACTTACCTTTACTCCCACACATAAGAACACCGACCCAGACGAAAATGAAAGTAGCAACGTCGAAGCCGACAGTGGTTAATGCAAAACAGAAAGCGGCAAATCCTGCAAGAAGCAGAATGTCGCTCCATATAGAGGATTTATTGGTACTGCTGGATGAAGACTCGGGCGCTGGCTTCAACAGGAGGCTAGCGACAATGCCTATGGATAGAAGACCCACGATTAACGCACTGGGAGCTACTACCACCAGATTATTCATCGTTGTGGAAGCCTGGGTAGCGCTCCAGGTAATAAAGCCCGTTATAGCCAATACGAGGCCTAACAAAAAGGCATGCGTTGCAGAAATCTTTCCTGTCACCATTTTATAGTGCCTCCACATTGAAATAATAATGGGACCAAGCGTAAGTTGGTCCCGTAACGATCAAGCGCAACGTGCTAGTGCTAATGCGCCAGCATTGAAATCACTTATTCTTCTGATGTGTACTGCTTCAAGATTTCAAAGTTGGACTCGATGATCTCAGTCGTACGTTCAGGCCCCAGCCACTCGGCACCGATATCCTGAGCTTCTAACCGACTAACGAACGCCTCATCTTCAAGCGCATTTTGATAGGCATCGACCATTTGTTGAAATGCTTCGGGGTTATTCTCTTTAAAGGCAGCATGCGCGGCAAGGCCTCGCATTGACCCTGCAAGCACCGGGACCGGCTCGTGTCCGCTCTCTTCAAGCGCTGCGTTCAACGTTGGTGCATCCCAGTCTTCCGATGAGGCATCCGCCGCCAGGGCAAGAGGACGAATATATTCCTGAATTGATAGCGTGCCGTCTGCCGCCAATACGGTCATGTCTACTTGCCCGCCAGCCACCGCCGTACGTGCAGCACCGCCAGACTGATAGGTGACAATGTTGACGTCTGTTTTATCGAGCCCAAAGGCCTCCAGAGCCAGTTCAAGGTTGATGGCACCGGTTGAGCCGGGCACGACAGAAACTCTAAGTTTTCCTGGGTTTTCCTTGGCTGCAGCCATGAAGTCCGCTAGCGTTTCGTAAGGCGTGTCAGCATTAACGGCGAAAAGATCGTAATCGTTCCACTGCCCGTTGATGAATGCGAAGTCTGATAATTCATACGTGGCATCAAAGCCAAGAATCGCATTAGAGATGTAAGGGTGGATCGAAGAGGCAAGGAAATAACTGCCATCAGCAGGCATGTTATGGAAGTAAGTATGGCCGACGTGACCACCGCCACCATTCTGATTAACGACTGAAATCGGCGTGCCTAGATCCTCCTGGAGCCGTTGAGCCAGCGCGCGAGCAGTGCGGTCAGCGGAGCCGCCAGGGCCAAGCGCAACAACGAACGTGATTTTCTGAGTTGGCCAGCTTTCCTGAGCAGCGGCCGTGAGGGGGGTAATCGAAGCCGCCAAGGAGAAACCCAAAATGGCATTAGCGATGACTTTTTTCTTATCGAGCATGGTGGTCACTCCGCTTTTATTTTGAAGATTGTAAGACAATAATTTGTTCGTAAATATAGAAGTACATATAGTAGTTTGTGTCAATCCTCGGATATGTAAGTAAAAGGTCTAATTTTCCACCTATTTCAGGAAAATATTGAACGTTGTATAAAGTGTGTCGCTTTCGGAGGATAAATATCTTGTCTACAATAAAAGAAGAGACACACGGATTGGCTGCTGAACGAGTGGCGAGTGGCTTGTACGATGAAATACTAAAAGGGCAGCTTCAGGCTGGTGCTCGTCTCGGGGAAGTCGCGTTGGCTGAGCGCTTTTGTGTCAGCCGAGGGCCGATACGTATGGCGCTCAAAAGCCTTAGCGAGTGTGGGCTCGTTACTATCGTGCCGAACAGTGGGGCGCATGTGCGTGAAATGCGCTACGAAGATGCACGGGCTATTTACCAGGTCAGAGCTGCTCTTGAAGCTGAGGCTGCCATGTTGGCGGCTCGTTGCGCGAACGCATCCACCGCCAATGAGTATCTTGCGCTGCTGCAGTTGCATGCCAGCCAAGTGACATCTCATCCTGAAGGAGCCTATCTTCAGGAGTCCGAGGAGTATGATTTTCATTTAATTACCGCACGGATGTCCGGTAATCCGCTCATTGAGCGTTATTTAACCCACGAGCTTCGTCCACAGCTAACTCTGTTAAGGAACAAGCATCGGCATGTTACGGGGCGTGGAAAAATCGCACTTTATGAGCATGAGCGCATAGCATCAGCTATCTCGGAAGGTGATGTGGAGGTGGCGGGGTTGTTGATGCGACGGCATATACAAAGCAGCTGGGAAGCGCTTGAAGAGCAGTTGCCCAAGCGAGATGCCCTTAATTAAACAGTCATTAAGGGATAAGTACACCGTTCAGACAAGGCTATGACCGGCTTTTGGCTGAACTAGAGGGGAAGTGTATGAAGACGGTAATTCTTGATGATTGGGAGGGGTGTCTAAAAGAGCACCCTGCCGTATCCCGCTTGCGCGAATTCTCAGAGGTGGCGGTCTATGGGGATATGCCGACCTTTGAAACCCTGGTGAGCCGGCTTCAAGGGGCCGATGCGATTATTCCTCTCAGGGAGCGCACCTCGATTGGCAGAGACCTTATCGCGTCCTTGCCTGATCTAA
>NZ_JBQSWC010000049.1:0-16537 GCF_052376775.1 Halomonas sp. AOP43-A1-21
GTTAATACTGCCGCTGACGACACTGACGCTATTCGCGGTAGCGGGCAACATCTGGCCGAGCGCAGAGTAAAGCGCTTTGGATGTTGATTGGGCAAGCGAGCGGTCTAGCTTGGCCATATCCTCCTCGGCTTTTTTGAGTTCGCGACGCGGTTCTTTGTCTTCTTCACGTAGACGAATCTTCAACTCATTGATGGTTTCCCGAAGCTCTTTTCTTGCATCGGTCAGAATACTACGCAAAGCATGTTCGCTGGCGCTGATGGGCTGTGAGCGGCTGTCATCACGCAGTGAAGAGGTCGCGAGCGCCAAGGTCTCATCTGCCGTTTTCTCAATAGTGTCACCTGATTCCAGGGTCTGCTCTTTCTTCAGCTCATCACCCATCTCAACGGAGATAGAGGCTTCAGCGCTGGCAAGTGCTGTTTCAGCGCCGTGGGTGTCTGCGCTTGCGCCTTCATTTTGCGCGCTATCTGGAGAAGACGCCTCGGAAACGTTACTTGCAGGCTGGGCGGCGTTAACTGTGGCAGAAACAAGGGGACCAGCACCTGTATTACTGCCTGAGCCGCTTAATTGCCGAGCCGCCACACCTAGCTCGCGCGCGATACTCTTAAGCTCACTGGCCATGGATTTAAGCTGTTCTGGCGAAGCAAAGCGCATCATTGCTTTAAGCGTTTCCAACCGCTGTTTTAAAAAACCGACCTTTTGCGAAGCATTCTGCATCGCAGACTCTTTGGGGCTTGGCAATGATGCCAGCGCTTCAAACGCTTCTTTCTGTTTTTGAGCTGTTTTGTCTCCTGGTCGTCAGCACGGGTTGCTGCTGCCGACAAAGGCTGGCCCGCTACACGCACTGCTGTCGGCCCTGACGCAGGGTCGCGGCGAGTATTTAGCATGGTAAAATTGGAAAATCCGATCTTCATGGGCGGTTCCTGCTTATTGTTAATTTTAATTATCGGCCTTGTTGCGGTTATCTTTAGTTAATGTGCATGCCCGTTTTATCCATATAGCAAGGGGGAATGCAAATGCTTAGGCGCAAGGCTCGGAAAGACGATGGTGCCGTTGTCTGGCACATTTATCGCAGTGCCTATCGGGAAGTTGTCGAGCGTCAGTTTGGTGTCTGGGAAGATAAGCTTCAAAAGTCAGCTTTTGATGAAAAATGGTGCCAGGGTGGTTTTGAAGTGCTTACGCTGAATGGTGAGACTATCGGTGCTGTATGGATAACGTGGGAAGAAAATTTGATTCAACTGCGGGAAGTGTTTCTGGCCCCCGATCATCAGGGGCAGCGGGTGGGTTTCCAGGTTTTGAGCGAGATATTGGCTAAGGCGCGATATGAGGGGCTTGTGCTGCGGCTTAGAGTTCTCAAGCAGAGCCGGGCCGTTAGGTTTTACGAACGACTGGGTTTTAAGCACTGCGGCGAAACAGTAACGCAGTACTGGATGGAAGCCGTTTGAAGGGGCTGAATGAAGCGCCAGATTGTTGTGTGCAAGACAATATTGCTTCATCTAAAGAGAGACGCTAAGTTAAATTATTTTTTAATAAAGCGAGGTTCGTATGGCCAGACCGGATAAATCGAGAAAAATGACCGTGCTGAATAGCGTGGGTAGCCTGTCTTTACTGAGTGCCGTGATATACATGCTTTTCGCAGGGTTTAATTTATTGGGTCTGGTGGTTTGCGGTATCGCGCTTTCAGCCGTTGCTACGCCAGTTGTAATGCATGGCGATGGTATTTTCGAGATGCTAGTGGGGCTTTTCGAAGCTCTTTTCGAGGGGGTAATGGCCGTTTTAGAGGGCATATTCAGTATTATATCTGCATTATTCAGCTGGTGAATATTTATGAACACGTATCCGCCGCGGTGTGCAGCTGGTTCTACGTGAAGATACTGAAAAGAGTATAAGAGTTCGATGCCCTGAGGCTGGATTAACGCTGCAGTTGGCTCAGGCCAATGATACTGATTGAGAAAAACGCCCTGAAATTAGTCAAGGCGTTTCAGTAGTGGACCCAGCGATGTCAACTCAGCTTATCCCCCTTTCTTGGCCGGTTTCTCGGCGCTTTTGCACTGACCACTCTTTACCGTGTCGCCACCCGGAAAATGCGCCCGCACCAACTCCAACAACCCCTGCGTAGAAGCATCAAAATCAGCCGCATTAGTATCAATACGTTCACTGATTTCACCGGCGATGCGTTTGCCGAGCTGGACGCCCCACTGGTCGAACGAGTTGATGTTCCAGATGACGCCCTGCACGAATACCTTGTGCTCATAAAGCGCAATAAGCGCGCCGAGGTTTCGGGGGGTGAGTTCGTCCAGTAGCAAGGTGCTTGACGGGCGGTTGCCGGGGCAGCTGTAGGGGTCGTGCTGGCTGAGTTCATTACTATTGCCCTGGCTGCCTTCCATAAAGGCGTTGGCCTGGGCGAGCATGTTGGTCAGTAGCGCGAAGTGGTGATCCTCTACGCCCGGCTCGGGTTTGAGCGAGGCGATAAAGTCGATGGGCACGTAGCGGGTGCCCTGGTGCAGCAGTTGGAAAAACGCGTGCTGACCGTTGGAGCCGGTCTGGCCCCACACAATCGGCCCGGTCTTGTAGTTGACCGGGTGGCCGAAAATATCCACTGACTTACCGTTGGACTCCATATCCAGCTGCTGCAGGAAGGAGGGCAGCTGGTTCAGCGCCTGGTCGTAAGGCACGATGGCCTGGGTTTCGGCGCCGATAAAGTTGATGTACCAGATGCCGATCAGTGCCATCAGTACTGGCATGTTCTGGGAAAAGGGCGCCTCGATAAAGTGGCGGTCCATCTCGTGGGCGCCTTCCAATAGCTCGATAAAGCCGTCAAAGCCGATAGACAGCGCAATCGGCAGGCCGATGGACGACCACATGGAGTAGCGACCGCCCACCCAGGCCCAGAACTCGAACACGTTCTCTTCGCGAATACCGAATTCCATCGCCGCTTTGCGGTTGGTGGAAGCCGCCACGAAGTGGGCGCCTACATCGGCATCCTCACCGGCGTTCTCCAGAAACCAGCGCCGGGCCGTTTTGGCATTGAGCAGCGTTTCCTGGGTGGAAAACGTCTTGGTCGAGACGATAAACAGTGTGGTGGCCGGGTCCAGGCGCGAAAGCACCTTTTGGATATGCGTGCCGTCCACGTTGGAGACAAAGTGGAAATGCATCTCCGGGTGGCGATATTTAAGCAGCGCGCGCACGGCCATATTGGGGCCTAGGTCCGAGCCGCCAATCCCGATATTGACCACGTCCTTGATCGCTTTGCCGCTGTAACCTTTCCATTCACCGCTGCGCACCGTTTCCGAGAACTGCTTGATCTGTTCGCGGGTGCGGGTTATCTCCGGCATGACGTCTTCGCCATCCACATACACCGGTTCATCACTTAGGTTACGCAGTGCGGTATGCAGTACCGGGCGATTTTCGGTGACGTTGATAATATCGCCAGAGAACATCTGTGCCCGGCGCTGCACCAGAGCGGAATGGTTGGCCAGCTCAATCAGCTTATCCAGCACGTCTTCTGAAATATGGTGCTTGGAGTAGTCCAGAAACAGGCCGCCTACCCGCAGGCTCATTTTGTCAAAGCGCTGTGGGTCTTGACGAAAATAATCGCGAATACGGTCGTTGGCGGTTTTATCGCGCAGGCGTTCAAGCGCCTGCCAAGTGACACTGCGGGTAAGTTGGAACATAGGGCGGTCCGTGGTTGTGTATCAGCCAATGGCCGTGATGTTATTTGTGTAAAAATACTACATAAAAAGCGCGAGGGGGCAAATAGATGCCCATAATTCATGTTTAGGAAGTAATAAAACAAGTAGGGAAGATAAGTAGATATTGAGAAAGGCAGGAACATCCTGCCTTTCTAAGGCTAAACGATGTTTAGCTTGCCACCGCAACCTGCGCCGCGCCACGCTTGAGCATCGCGTAGCTTAAACCGGTCACCAGCGAGCCCGCCACAATCGCGCCCAGGTACAGCAGGGCGGGGGTAATGGCGTTGGGAATCAGCAGCACGAAGATACCGCCATGAGGCGCCATGAGTTTGGCACCCACCAGCATGGAAAGCGCACCGGTGATGGCTCCACCCGCGATGCAGCAGGGAATGACCCGCAGCGGATCCTTGGCGGCAAACGGAATGGCGCCTTCACTGATAAAGCACAGGCCTAATACAAACGATGCTTTGCCCGCTTCACGCTCCGGTACAGAGTACTTGTAGCGCGCCACAAAGCTTGCGATACCCATTCCAATAGCCGGTACCATGCCCGCTGCCATAATCGCCGCCATCGGGCCGTAGGTTTCTGACGCCAGCAGGCCCACGCCAAAGGTATAGGCCGCTTTGTTGATCGGGCCGCCCAGGTCAAAGCACATCATGGCGCCCAGCAGAATGCCCAACAGCACAGCGTTGGTGGAATCCAGCGATGCAAGGAAGCTGGTTAAAGCGTTCAATAACGCCGCGACCGGCTCGCCGACTACGTAAATCATCACCAGGCCGGTCACCAGGCTTGCGACCAGCGGGATAATCAAAATAGGCTTGAGCGACTCAACGCTTGAAGGCAGTTTCACATAGCGGGTGATCGCCAGGGCGACGTAACCGGCCAAAAAGCCAGCCAAAATGCCGCCGATAAATCCCGAACCAATGTTGGCGGCCAGCATGCCGCCAATCATGCCTGGTGCAATACCCGGGCGGTCGGCAATCGAGTAAGCGATATAGCCCGCCAGTACCGGGATCATCAGCGCGAACGCGGTACCGCCACCAATCTGCATAAGCGCCGCGGCCAGCGTACCTTCCTGCTCAAAGGCCTCGATACCGAACATGAACGATAGGGCAATCAGCAGGCCACCCGCGACGACCATGGGCAGCATGAACGATACGCCGGTAAGCAGGTGCTTATACACGCCTTTCTCTTTCAGGCTTTTGCCTTCAGTTGAGGACGCATTAGATGCGCCTGCACTTTCCAGCGTGGCCTGGGCCAGGGCGTTTTCAATCGTTGCCTGGGATCTTTTCAGTGCCGTACCGGTAGACGTACGGTAAACGCGCTTGCCCGCAAAGCGGGTAGGATCCACTTCAATATCGCAGGCCAGAATCACCACGTCAGCGGCGGCAATTTCGTCATCGGTGAGTTTATCCTGAGCACCCACCGAGCCTTGAGTTTCTACACGAATAGCGTGTCCCATGGCTTTGCCCGCTTCAGCCAGCGCTTCAGCCGCCATAAAGGTGTGGGCAACGCCGGTGGGGCAGGCAGTGACGGCCACGATGCGCTTTTCACCTGGTGTGGTAATGGCTTCGCTAACCGGAGGAACTTCTGGCGGCGTGTAAAGCGGCGCCTCGCGCTTGGCGGTGGCTAGAAAGGTTTCCGGGTTGGGCAGTGCCTGGGCTATAGGCGCCTGGTATAAACGCTTACCTGCAAAGCGTTCGGGGGCCGGTACGTGATCCGCCGCGACCACGATTAAATCAGCGTGGGCAATTTGGTCGGCGTTAGCCGTGTCTACCGGGGCCAGCTCACCATGCATTTCGACATGGACTTTCCAACCTTGGCGTTGGGCGGCCTGTTCCAGGCGCCGAGCTGCCAAAAAGGTCGTGGCCATGCCGCTGGGGCAGGCGGTAATTAAGATGATATTCATGAAGTTCCCTCGGCGCTGCAGGCGTGCAGGCGCTGGACCTGAGTACGTTGTAGAAGTAAGGCAAAGTCGTTGGCATGGGTATTACCCACGCCTACATGGCGAACCGATTCGGCAGAAAGTGCTGTGGCAAACCGTAAGGTTTCTTCACTACTGTGCTGGCTAAACAGGCCATGCAGCATGCCAGCCACAAAGGTGTCGCCTGCGCCCACGGTATTGGCCGCCTGAACGTGGGGCGGCGTTGATTGCCAGGCACCGCTCGCATTCACCCAGATAACCCCTTCAGCCCCGGCAGAAAGCAGCGCCTGGCCGACGCCTGCTTGATGAAGGTGCGTTGTAGCGCTTACCCGCTTGGCGTGATTATCCAATGCTTCACCGGCCCATTCGGCAAGCTCAATCTCGTTGGGTTTAACGGCCTCGGGGCCTACCTCAATAGCACGCAGCAGAGCTTCACCGCTGGTATCGACCCATAGCGGCACGCCTGTGGCTTTCAGGTGAGTGAGAAACTCACTAAACGCCGCGAGGCTTAATCCCGGCGGCAGGCTGCCGGCTACCAGAATGGCGTCAACCGGGGCTTCGTTTAACTGCTGTTCAATGGTGCTCAGCAGGGCGGTAATTTGAACCGCGTCTACGCCAATGCCTGGGCCGTTGATGTCGGTTACTCGACCACTTTTTTCCGCCAATTTGGCGTTAATGCGGGTTTCGCCCGGCACGCGGACAAACGCATCCGTCACGCCCATGTGCTTAAACGCCAGTTGGAAAGGGCCATCGTTATCGCGGCCTAAAAAGCCGCTGACCACTAAGTCATGGCCCAGTGAAGCCAGCACGCGTGCGACGTTAACGCCTTTGCCTGCGGCTTCCAGCTGCGCGTGTCTGGAGCGGTTAACCGCGCCTAGTGCTAGCTCTTCAAGATCAAATGCCAAATCCAGCGCCGGATTAAGCGTGATGGTCATTACCCGCGCCATTAGCGTGCCTCCAGCGCATCGCGCACGGCAATGCTGGTGGCCCGGCTAAGCGCTAGCTGGGCGCAGGCCTGGGCATCGGCCAGGTCAAACTCGCGCAGGCGGGCTTTCACCAGCGGGATTTGTCGGGCGCTAACCGAAAGCTCATCCACCCCAAGCCCGACCAGAACCGGGATAGCCGCGGTATCAGAGGCCAGTTCACCACACACGCCGACCCATTTGCCTTGAGCGTGGGCGGCTTCAACGGTCATCTGGATTAAGCGCAGTACCGCCGGATGCAGTCCATCGGCCTGAGCGGAAAGCTCCGGGTGGCCGCGATCGATCGCCAGGGTGTACTGGGTGAGATCGTTGGTACCAACTGAGAAGAAGTCCACCTCGGCGGCAAGCGTGGGTGCGAGCAGGGCGCTGGAAGGAATCTCGATCATCACGCCCAGCTGCACGTCGCTTGCCCGCTCGGCTGCAGGAATCTCGGCTAGCAGGCGATCAAAAATCGCCTTGGTGGCGCGGAACTCGGCGATGTCCTTGACCATCGGCAACATGATGCGCAAGCGTCGCGGCGTATCTTCAGAACCCGCTACCGGAGCTGCCGCCATCAGCAGGGCGCGCAGCTGGGTTTCAAGTACGTCGGGCTCGGTCAACGCCAGGCGAATACCGCGCAGACCCAAGAACGGGTTGTCCTCCTGGGGTACTGGCCAGTAGGGCAGAGGCTTGTCGCCGCCGACATCCAAGGTACGTGCCACCAACGGGCGGCCGTTTAATGCATCGATAGCCTGGCGGTACTCGGCGGTTTGCGTGGCAAGGTCCGGCGCGCTTGAGTGGGCCATAAACAGGAACTCGGTACGCAGCAGGCCAACGCCTTCTGCACCGCGCTCCACAGCGTCTTCCGCGTGGGCGGTGTTACCCAGGTTAGCGGCAACCTCAATAAGGTGGCCGTCGCGGGTCTGGGCAGTTTCAAAACGCCGCTCCCAGGCATCGGCTTCACGCGCCTGTAAATCAAGCAAATGCTGCTCGGCGCGGCTTAAACGCTGCTCAGAAGGTGAGGGGATAACCCGGCCTCGTTCGCCATCCAGAATCATCATGCTGGCGTTGGTTAGTGCCATCACCGCTTTGCCTGCGCCAACCACTGCCGGTATGCCCAGCGCACGGGCCAGAATAGCGCTGTGGGCTGTGGCGCCACCGCGCTCGGTTAAAAGACCCCGCACGCGCGAGGTATCCAGGCGGGCAACATCTGAGGGGCCGATATCGTCCATTACCAAAATGTAGGGATGGTCAGGCGGCTCGGGCAGTTGAACGTCGCACAGAATACTCAGCACCCGCCGACCCACATCGCGAAGGTCAGTGGCCCGCTCGGCAAGCAGGCGGTCCGCGAGCATTTCCTGGGCGTGGGCGGCGGTTTCAATGGCATCCCACCAAGCGGCTTCTGCCGAGCGGCCTTCGCGAATAGCGTCTTCGGCGGCGCGGTGAAGCTCGGGGTCGTCCAGCATCTCTTCGTGCATGGATAAAATATCGGCGACTTCGCCGCCAGCGGCGTTACGCACTAGGGCTTCCAGCTGGGCAATGCCTTCCTGAATAGCATTATGCAGCCGAGTCAACTCGCGGTCAGGGTTGTCGGCCTGCTCGGCGTAATCAAAGTGCTGAGGGCGAATAACAAATACCGGTGCAATCGCAAGCCCGGGTGACGCGGCAATCGCCGTATGTGGCGTATCGGCTGCCAAGGGCTCGACGATGGCTTCCTGACTGGTGGGGCGGGGCGCCAGGCGCTCACGGCCGCTGTCAAAGGGCGTTACTTTTTCACCCAGGCCGCCTTCGATGGCTTCCGCCACGTTGGTCAGCGCCTGCTGGGCGTCGGCGCCTTCGGCTGACAGTACCAGCCACTGACCGCGGCGTGCGCCCAGGCCAATCACTTTGGTGAGGCTGGCCGCTGAAACGCTTACAGGGCTGCCTTCCTCCAGGCGGACGTTAATCGCCACCGCCTGTGCACGGGCCGTTTGCACCAACTGTTTGGCCGGGCGGGCATGCAGCCCGTGAGGATTTAAAACACGCACCCGCTGGGTATGCGTATTGGCCGTTTCACCCGCTAGCAGGGCCAGCACTTGGCATGCATCGGCTTTCAGCAGCGCCTTGCTATCAGCGTTTTCAAGTACGGCCTGGAGTTGCTCCAGTAGGGGGCGGTGGGCGTTGCCCTGCGCGGCCAGACAAAACAGCCCGTGTACGGCATGGCTGTTTTCTTCCAGGTTCGTTTCAACCGGGGTTGCCATGCCTAGCGCAGGGTTTTGCACGCCGCTGGCGCTGCTGGCAAGCCAGAAACCTTCACCCAGCCAAATCGGTGGTTTCGCGGCGATATCAGCAATAAAACGGTTATCCACGCAGCCGCTTTGGCGCAAACGGGCGGCGGCTGCCAGGGCCAGTTCCTGGACGCTTTGTGCCGGAAACTGTAGGCACAGGGTGTCGCTATCAAGCTTCGGTGCGGGCACTGATTTAGACAGCAGGCGGGCGACGTCCTCGGCGGAGCTGGCAGCGGCAAGCTCTTCAGCAACGCCGTCACGGTCCAGCACATGGGTCAGGGCGCGCAAGATATCCAGGTGTTCGTCATTTTGTGCCGCAATGGTTACCAGCACATACACCCGATGCCCATCGTGCCATTTTATACCTTCAGGAAACTGCAGCACCCGAACGCCGGTACGCTTAACGTGCTGACGGCTTTCGGGCGTGCCGTGGGGAATAGCAATCGCGCTACCCAAGTAAGTAGACGACTGCGCTTCACGGGCATGCAGGCCGTCACGGTAGGCTGAGCCAACCAGCCCCGCGTCGGTCAGCACCCGGGCGGCCTCATCCAGTGCCGCTTGCCAGCTATCGGCATGGCGATTCAGCAAGATGTCATTAGGGCCGAGTGTAAGCATGCATTTCTCCTGTAAAGACGAGTCCGGTAGCGACTCGACCGCGACGCAAGCGTGCGTTGGCGCATCGAGTTTTCGGATTGAACGATGCTTGTGGTTTATGATGATATGCTGAAACGATTCAGCAAAAGGTACAAGGGGTGTGTTTTTAGACTTTGGTGGGGGTGTAGTCAAGGCGCTGTTACACTTCGCAGGCTTATAAGGAGAAAAAACATGACATTAGCCGATATCGCCCGGCTTGCCGGTGTTTCGCGCACCACGGCCAGCTATGTCATCAACGGGCAGGCGGAACAGCGTCGTATCAGTGCGGCCACGATTGAAAAGGTGATGGCCGTTGTCCGTCAGCATCAATACCAGATCGACCCCCAGGCAGCGGCGCTGCGCCGTGGGGCGAGTCGCTTACTGGGGTTGATTGTTCCTGATCTGGAAAATATCAGCTACGCCCGCTTGGCTAAACGCCTGGAGCGTGGCGCGCGCGAGCAGGGCTATCGGCTGCTGATTGTAAGCTCTGATGACTGCGCACAAAGCGAGCGCGCCCTGGCGCTGGCCCTACGTGCCCAGCGCTGCGAGGTGCTGATTACCGCCAGCTGTCTGGCCGATGACGACCCGTTTTACATGGATTTAGCCAACGACGGCTGGGCCGTGGTAGGCGTGGACCGGGGGCTTGATCGCCAGCATTTTGTCAGTGTGGTCAGCGATGATTATGACGCCGCCGAAAAGCTAACCCGCTCGGTGCTTAACGAAAATACCCGGCGAGTCGCCTGGCTGGATGCCATGCCGGGGCTTTCAATTAGTCGTGAACGCCGAGCCGGTTTTAAGGCCGCCTTAAAAGAGCAGGGCATAGAAGCAGTCTGTTTGAGCGCAGAGCATTACGAGCGCAGTGAGGCAATGGTGCTTGCGCAGCAGTTGCTTAATCAACCCGAGGGTGTGGATGCGCTGGTAACGGCTTCGTATACCTTGATGGAAGGCGTCTTCGATGCGTTTTTAGAGCGCGGCGGGCTTTCCAAACATATCCGGCTGGCCACCTTTGGCGATCATCGCCTGCTGGATTTTTTGCCTGAGCCGGTCAATTCGGTGCTTCAGGATTATGACCGCATTGCGGCGTTAACGCTGAATAGCGCTTTGGAGGCTGCCCAAGGCGGTCGTCGCGTTGGGCAGCAGGTTGTCAAACGGCATCTTTTCAAGCGGGCTTAAAGCCCGCTGAAGCAAGAAGCGTTAAGCGCGGGCACTGGCCCAGGCGTTGGCGTCGGGTATCGACATATCGTAGCTTTCGCTTAAATAGGGCGAAGAGAGCATAAAATCGGCGCTCGCGGCGTTGCAGGCCACCGGTACGTTCCATAGTGCTGCAAGGCGCAACAGCGCTTTGACATCGGGGTCGTGAGGCTGCGGGGCGAACGGGTCCCAGAAGAATACCAGCACGTCGAGCCTCTGCTCGGCGATGCGCGCACCAATCTGCTGGTCGCCGCCGAGTGGCCCGCTCATCAATCCTTCAACCGTTAGGCCTAATTGATCGGTTAAGCGTGCAGCCGTAGTGCCCGTACCCATCAGCTGATGCTGACGCAGCGTATCCTGCCAGCGTGTGGCCCACTCCAGAAGCTCCCCTTTTTTACCGTCATGGGCAATCAGTGCAATACGCTTTTGAGCGGGTAGGGTACGCAGCGCCTGGCGAGGCGGTCGGGCATCGTTCATTGATTACTCTCCTGTTTCAGGCTCGATGGCGATAATCTTCATGGTATTGGTGCCGCCATGGGCATTCATATGGTCGCCGCGAGTAAGAATGATATGTCCACCGGGGCGCGCCAATCCATAAGCTTTAAGCAATTTTAGCGCTTCCTGGTTAACCTCGGTGGGTTCCATCTGCGTGGTATCGAAGGGAAGCGAAACCACGCCGCGATAAAGTGCCATGCGCCGCTGGGCAATAGGGCTATGGGCCAGGCCGACGATGGGCAAACCCGAACGAATGCGTGAGGCGATCAGCGGCGTGTAACCGGTGGAGGTCATGCAGGCAATCGCGCTGACGCCGGTTAAATGGTTGGCGGCGTACATGGCCGAAAGGGCGATGGTTTCATCCATGCGCTCAAAGCCTTCATGCATGCGGTGACCGGACGACTGCGCCAGCCGCTCGCGCTCGGCGCCTAGGCAAACCCGGTCCATGGCTTCAACGGTTTCTACCGGAAATTCACCAGCGGCGGTTTCGGCGGAAAGCATGACCGCGTCGGTGGCATCCAGCACGGCGTTAGCCACATCGAACACCTCGGCGCGGGTCGGCAGCGGCGATTCGATCATCGATTCCATCATCTGGGTCGCGGTAATCACCGCACGGTTAAGTGTACGGGCATGCTTGATGATGCGCTTTTGGGTGCCAATTAACGCTTCATCGCCTATCTCTACGCCCAGGTCGCCGCGGGCCACCATGACGGCTTCTGAGGCGATGATGATGCCATCCAGCGTTTCGTCATCCGCAACCGCTTCGGCGCGCTCCAGCTTGGCGACCAGGCCGATCTCTTTGCCTTCTTCGCCCAGCAGTGCGCGGGCTTCCTGCATGTCGGCTGCCGAGCGCGGAAAGGAAACCGCCAGATAATCCACACCGATTTCCATGGCGGTTTTTAAATCGGCTCGGTCTTTATCGGTCAAGGCCGGGGCGGAAAGGCCGCCACCCTGTTTGTTGATGCCTTTGTTATTGGAGAGCTTACCGCCCACATGTACGTTGGTGTGTATTTCCTGGCCAACAATGGAGGCTACGTCCAGCACCACGCGGCCATCATCCAGCAGCAAACGGTCGCCGGGGGAGACATCATCAATCAGCGCCGGGTAATCACAGCCCACACGCTCACCGTTACCGGCATGGGTATCGATCGCCATGTCTATAATAAACGATTGCCCTGCTTCCAAATGAATAGGCCCTTCAGCAAAGCGGGCGATACGGATCTTCGGGCCCTGTAAATCGCCCAGCGCGGCAACGCATTTACCTAAGCGCTGCGCGATATCGCGAACGTCCTGCAGCCGGCGGCGATGATCGTCAGGTGAGCCGTGAGAAAAGTTAAGGCGAACCACGTCGACCCCTGCCTTGATCATCGCTTCGAGCACGCCTGGGCGGTCGCTGGCAGGGCCTAAGGTGGCAACAATCTTGGTACGACGAAGCGGCAGAGGTGAGTTCGATGAATTCATGGCGGGTTCTCCTTAAGTATTGCTAATAAATCGTAAAAACCAGCGTAGCCAGGGATCAGAATATTGATGCAATTGTCATCATGAAGGTATAGACGGCCCTGGTGATATTATAGTAATTTTACTACATATAAATTGAAGATTAGCTAAAAAATAACTGGTTTCAGCCATTTTAAGCTTTTTAGGCGCTATTAAAGTGTCTTTTTGGTAATTTTTTTACCGAAATGAAGCCGTTCACCACTAAGCGTGAGGTGTCAGTATGACTATCAGAGTTGCTATTAACGGGTTTGGCCGGATCGGTCGTAACGTACTTCGAGCGCTTTATGAAAACCGCTACCGCGAGCAAATTCAGGTGGTAGCGATTAATGATTTGGGCGACCCGTCGCTAAATTCACATTTACTGCGCCACGACACTGTGCATGGGCATTTCCCTTTCACTGTAGAGCACGATGCGGAAAGTATCAGTGTCGATGGGGATCGCATTGCTATCTCGTCAGAGCGCGACCCTGCCAAGCTTCCCTGGGCCTCACTGAATATCGATTTGGTCATGGAGTGCACGGGGCTATTTACTAAGCGTGACGCGGCTGCCAAACACTTGGAGGCGGGCGCCAAGCGGGTGCTGATCTCAGCGCCCAGCCCCGATGCTGACGCGACAATTGTTTACGGTGTGAATGACACTATTTTGACTGCTGAACACAAGGTGGTGTCTAACGCGTCCTGCACAACCAACTGTCTGGCGCCAGTGGCCAAGGCGTTAAACGATGCGGTGGGTATCGAGAACGGTCTAATGACCACGGTTCATGCCTACACCAATGACCAGAATCTGTCAGACGTCTATCACTCTGACCCGTACCGCGCACGTAGCGCGACGCACTCCATGATTCCGACTAAAACTGGGGCCGCCGCCGCGGTTGGATTGGTGCTGCCCGAACTTGAAGGCAAGCTGGATGGGTTGGCGGTACGTGTGCCGGTAATTAACGTGTCGTTGGTGGATCTGACCTTTACCGCAGGCCGTGACACCAGTAAGGAAGAGATCAACCAAATTGTTGAAAAAGCCGCCGCCAATTCGAGTGTGCTGGCGGTGAACGCTCAGCCACTGGTGTCTATCGATTTCAACCATGACGCGCATTCATCGACATTTGATGCTAACCACACGCGTGTGAACGGGCGTTTGGTTAAGGTGATGGCGTGGTACGACAACGAGTGGGGTTTCTCCAACCGCATGCTGGATACGGCGATCGCCATGCAGGCAACCGCTGTGTAAGCGTTTAGCGTTCGATTAGCTGTATTCTCAGCGCTGTTAGAAGGGCCGTTTTACCAAACGGCCCTTTTGTTTTTAGCGTATTTAAAAAAGTATTAAAAAAATTTAAAAAGACTGCATCCAAAACGTCTCCTCGCGTGTATTCCCTATACAGCCGCTATTTACGGTGGTTGATAATAATCCTTTAGGAGACTGAATATGACCATTAATCATCTAACGCGTACTGCTTTGGCCGCCGCTGTGATCGCATCCTTCAGTCATGCCGCTCTGGCCGAAACGCCAGCGGATGTCCAGGTACCGGACGGCAACACCGTTGCGCTTGAAACCGTAGGTGTTGGTGCAATTACCTATATGTGTGAAACCAATGATTCTGGCGAGATGGCGTGGGTTTTCAAAGGCCCTCATGCCGCGCTAAACGATAACGATGGCAGCCAGGTAGGCAGCTACTATGGTCCCCCGGCTACTTGGGAAGCGCTGGACGGTTCTAAAATTACCGGCACCCAGTTAGCCACCGCACCTAACGGTGATGGCAATATTCCTCTTCAACTAGTAGAAGCCAATCCTGCTGAAGGTGAAGGCGCAATGACCGGCGTTAGCTACATTCAACGCTTGAATACCGAAGGCGGTGTAGCGCCAGACGTTGCTTGCGATAGCGACCATGACGGTGCTACTGCGGTAGTTACCTATCAAGCTGACTATATTTTCTGGGCAGCTGAATAAGCAGTAAGAAGTTAATTTAAGTTACGCTAGGGGCTCGTGCGTCGTGCCCCTAGCGGCTATGCTAACTGGATGTGCGGCAAGCGATATTGGCGCGCCACCAGGGAGCTAGGTTGTGACAAACATAGGTATTAAAAAAGTCGATGTGAAAAACGTCGATGTGACTGACGTAACCAGCGAATTTGACTATGTTGCCGTGCTTGCACGCTGTGCACGCGGTGATCATGACGCCCTTCACCAACTCTATGCAAAAGAGGGCGCTGCACTGTTAGGTGTTGTGCTTCGAATCGTTAAAGACCGGGGTATGGCGGAAGATATCGTGCATGATGCCTGCCTGAATATCTGGCAGCGTGCCGATAGCTTTGATCCTGCAAAGGGATCAGCGCGAACCTGGATTTTTAGTATCGCGCGCCATCTTGCGCTTAATGCGATTCGCTACCGGGACCGTGAAGTCAATGTCGACCACAACGATCCTTCCGAATTTGATCATGATGAAACATTCCAGCATGCCTCGCGCGTTGAGGAAGCCTATGATTGGCAAACCGGCCAACGTATTGATGAGTGCTTGGAACAACTTGAAACAGAACGGCGTAACTGCGTGCTTCACGCCTATGTAGACGGCTTGAGCCATGCGGAAATTGCCGCTCATACGGGCGCACCGCTAGGCACCGTTAAAGCCTGGATTAAGCGTAGTTTGCTGCGCCTACGGGAGTGTATGGCATGACCCGTCTCAGTCAGCACGAACATGAATATGATGATGACCATACCTTGGCGGGCGAATACGTACTCGGCACCTTGCCGCTTAATAAGCGCCAGGAAGTGGAAGCGCGTCTGATACACGATGAGGCATTACAAAAAGCCGTTGCCGCCTGGGAAGACCGTTTTCAACCTTACACGGCGCTTACTCAACCGGTGACACCTTCGGACTACCTGTGGCCGCGCATCAAGCGCAGTTTGAACAGCTCGTCAGTTCAAACGCCTGTGCCGGACGTTGTGCCCGTAAGGTTACCGCGTCGGCGTTTCATCAACAGTCTGCCGGTATGGCGTGGCGCTGCAGGGCTTGGCATTGCTGCCGCTCTGGTTATGGGAATTATGCTCGCTAATAACTCGCCGGTGCCCGCCACGCCTGAATATATGGTAGTGCTTTTAGCGCCGCAAACGCAGTCGGCAGGTTGGGTGGTGCAGGCCTCAACGCGCCAGAGCGTTCAGTTGATACCGCTGGGCACCTTTGCAGTGCCGGAAGGCAAGGCGCTTGAGTTCTGGACAAAAGCAGATGACTGGCAGGCGCCCGTATCCCTGGGGTTGGTAGAGCCGGGTGAGCCTATCAATGTCAACCTTAACGAGCTGCCGCCGCTGCAAGATAACCAGCTGTTTGAGCTGACGCTTGAAGAGGAAACCGGCTCGGCAACCGGCTTGCCCACCGGCCCCATTGAGTTTATCGGCAGGGCGGTGGAGATCTAAGCGGTTAGGGGCTTGGTTTAAAAAGCCTGTTTACAAGAACCTGTTTACAAAAACCTGGTTAAAAGAATGTCAGGCCCACCTGGAACAGGCGTTCCACATCACGGATGCGGCGCTTGTCGATCACAAACAGAATCACGTGGTCACCGCTTTCCACCAGGACATCGCCGTGGGCGATAATGACTTCCTTGCCGCGCACAATCGCGCCGATGGTGGTGCCGTCCGGCAGATTGATCTCGCGGATGGTACGGCCCACCACCTTGGAAGATTGCTTGTCGCCGTGGGCGATAGCCTCAATGGCTTCCGCCGCCCCACGGCGCAGCGAGTGCACGTTGACGATATCGCCGCGGCGCACGTGGGTTAAGAGGCTACCGATAGTCGCCTGCTGGGGAGAAATCGCGATATCGATATCGCCGCCCTGCACCAGGTCCACATAAGCAGCGTTATTGATCAGCGTCAGAACCTTTTTGGCCCCCAGGCGC
>NZ_JBQSWC010000050.1:0-16205 GCF_052376775.1 Halomonas sp. AOP43-A1-21
TCAGCGCTGTTTACCGATTGAGATACCAGCGAGAGCGATATATTTGCAATCGCCTACGTGCATATTCTGTATGGAGACAGTGTGCGCGACCGGCTGCCTATTGGCAGTGGTTTGGGTGAGGTAGCCTGTCCTGGTGTGCCTCGTATACTGGCAGGTGACTTTAATCTTGATAGTGAGCACCTTTGGCTTTGACACGCTTTTGGATTTTGGATTTTGAGGCAGCATACGAGGATAGCAGAGGCGATGTCGATGGTCTGCTCTGGGAATCACTTGATGCGCTCGTTACTGTCAGTGGCTAGAGTTACAACCGCGTAGAGGACATTACCTTTTCAGGGTTTGGCTTGCGATCTTTAAAGGATATATGGAAAGGGAAGAAGGACTAAAGGAAAGAAGAAAGACTCAAAAAAGTCTATCAATTACAGAAATTTAGCGATAAAATCCGTCCAAATAATACATAGAAACCTGTCCGATTCGTACATAGAAACCCGTTCACTCCGTACATAGAACGTGGGTGCCTTGTCTTACTGTCCTGGGTAATCTGTACAGAGCGTACATAGACCCGATCCTTCTTATTCGCTTTGGAGGCTTCAATCAGAAAGGGTTTATCCCCCGCGAGATGTTTCATGCTGCAAAATGTGTACAGATCATACAAAGAAGAATCGACTGTGCTTCGCTACACTCGGTTCAACTGTAGTGGTCAAGTAAAACTGGCCACCGGTTTATAGTTAACCCAGTATTTTTCCTCTGCCTGATTTGGACTCATACCACCGTTATGTTGGTGAGGCCTAAGCTGGCTGTAATACCCGATTAAATAGTTCACGATATGATGCTGCCCCTGCAAGAATGAGCGATAGCCGTACGTTGGCACCCATTCAACTTTTAAGCTCCTGAAGAACCTCTCCATTGGCGCATTATCCCAGCAGTTCCCACGTCGGCTTAGGCTTTGTTTTATCTGACATTTCCAGAGCGTCTGACGGAACTTGCGGCTCGTATAATGACTGCCCTGATCGCTGTGGAACATAACACCTTTTGGCCGCCCACGACTCTCATAAGCCATTTTTAATGCACTGCTGGTGAGTTTGCTATCGGGTGATAACGACATTGATCAGCCAATCGTTTTCCTAGCAAATAAGTCCATGACAACGGCTAGATAAGCCCAGCGATTGCCAGTCCAGATATACGTGACGTCGCCACACCAAACCTGGTTGGGTGCCTCGACGTTAAACTGTCGCTCTAAGTGGTTCGGTATCTCAACATGCTCATCACCTGTTTTCTTGTAGGTGTGCCCAGGAACTTGGCAGCTCACTAAACCAAGTTTTTCCATCAGGCGGCCAGCGCGATAGCGGCTTAACGGAATATTCTGCCTTGTCGCCATCTCTGCAATGCTGCGCGCACCTGCCGAGCCTTCGCTCTCGCGAAATAGTTCTCTGACCTTGGCTATTTCCTTGGCTTTCGTGGCACACACAGGTCTTTTTGAACGTTGCCTCCAGTATTTAAAGCTGCTGCGATGCACGCCAAACACGTCACACAGTTTTTTTACCGGGTAGCTCGTCTTGAGTTTCTCGATCAGCGAGAAGTGTTCAGGGAGTCCGACATCAAGAGAGCGGTGGTAGCCTTTTTTAAGATATCTTTTTCCATCTCAATGTAACGGATGCGCTTTTCAAGCTCGCGAATCCTGAGCTGATCGGGTGTCATGGGCGTAGCTTTAGGGCTTTGGCCATCACGCTCTTGGCGTAACTGACGAACCCATTTATCCATGCTCGAATACCCCACATTCATGGCTTCAGCCGCCTCTCGAACCGTATAGTGTTGATCAACGACTAGCTGTGCTGCTTCGAGCCGGAATTCAGGGCTAAAGTTACGTTTTGGTCTTGTTGCCATGCTGCCACCTAGTGATGTCTTGGTGCATAGTAGCACCTCTAATTAGGTGGCCAAATTCACTATGCCACTACATCGGTGACGGCATTAATGGTGCCGTTGGAAAGTTCGATATCATACAGTTCGGCAATATGAGCCCGGATGTCCTGATAGCTGTTGCCGAGCGCAAACAGGGCGATGATCTTGCGCTCCAGCTCATCGGTAAGATTGTAGATAATGACACACTGTGTAGAGCGGTAACGGCGGTGATACGCAACACATGCACATTACTGCGTGTCGCTACGTTTAGGTACTTAACGTGGATAAATGATGGCTGCGGTGATCATGAGTTTGACTAGATAGCCTGGGGCGGCCAGGCGAGATTCACCACGGGCGCGCGCTGGGGCGTGGCCTGCGGGTACCCGTGCATCCCATACGGCATTCATTGCTTCAAAATCTTTCATGTCGGCTAGCCAGACGATGGCCTGCAGAATATGTTTAGGCGAAGAGCCTGCTTCTTTTAGTAGGCGCTCTACTTCGGCTAGAGCTTGGCGGGTTTGTTAGGGGGCGCTCGCCACATTTCCCTACCCCTACTTGGCCTATAAGATAGAGCATGTTGCCATGCACGACAATTTGGCTCATGCGGGGGGAGGTGTTGTGGCGTTGAATGCACATGGGTGATCCTGGTGGCTCTTGGTTTTAGAAACGGGCGGCGCTATAATCGTTAAGCCAGTCAGGAGCTTGGCCGCGTACGCACGCCGCTACAAGCTCACCGGTGGTGCCGGCTAAGGTGATGCCGAGGTGTTGGTGCCCGAAGGCGTGAATAACCCGGGAGTCGTAGCGGCTGGGGCCAATCACCGGCACACAGTCGGGTAGGGTGGGGCGCATCCCCATCCATTGGTGGCTAACCGGGGCGTCAATATTCATCAGCTTACGTACCCGTTCTTCGATAAAGCGGATGCGTGCTGGGTTGGTGGGGGCGCGTAGCGAGGCAAGTTCTACGGTGCCTGCGGCGCGAAGGCGGCCGTTGGCCAGGGGGGTCATATAAAAGGCGCTTTCTACAGGGCAGGTGGGGCGCGTGAGCACTTCGCGGCCTAACTCAAACTCAACGTGGTAGCCTCGTTCCGTATCTAGTGGAATACGTTCGCCAAGCGTGGCGGCAAGTTTTGCTGACCAGGCACCTGCAGCTAATACAACGCGATCAGCCAAGAGCGTTTTCCCATCCTCACACTCAATATGCACACCGTCGTTGGCGGTGCGTAATCCGCGTGCGCGGCCTTTTAGAATGCTGCCTTCCGAAAGTAGGGGCTGGGCGAGTGCCTGTATAAAGCCTTGTGTATCGCGGAGGTGGCACGAGTTTGGGAAGAGGACGCCCCCAACGCTTTTCCCCGCCATGGCGGGTTCTAGGGCTGCAACGCCGGCAGCGTTGAGTATCTCTTGCTCGACACCGAGCGAGCTGCGTAAAGCAATGCCCGCTTGCGCGCTTTTTAGCCCTTTTTCAGTGGTATAGGCGTATAGGCAGCCTTCATTGCGAATCAGCTCACGTGCTTGGGGTGCTGCTTCAAGCAGGGGGCCATAACCACTGAAAGTTTGCCCTAATAAGCGTGCAAGGCGCTGCGCATTTATCGTTGCGCAGCGTTTGTTACATTGGGCCATAAAGCGCAACAACCAGGGCATTAGCTCTGGAAGGCGCGTCCACTGAACCACGAAGGGAGAATTATTAGAGAACAGCAGGTTAGGCAACTGCGACCAAACAGAGGCATTGGCAACAGGGGTGCAACCGTACTCTGAAAGTGTGCTGGCGTTGCCATAGGAGCATTGACCGGCAATGTCCTCAGGTTCTAGCAGGACGACTTGGTGACCATCGCGGCGCAGCCATAGGGCGCAGGCAATACCTACGGCGCCACCGCCGATGACGATAATCTCATTGCGTGTTGGAGTCATAAGAAAGCCTTGGTTGAGGGGGTGGACCGTTTCGAGACAACTCAGCGATGACCGTCAGCCCGTGGGTAAGCTGTTCACGGGTGGAGGCCGCAGAGAGGTTGATGCGTATGGCGTTAGAGGTGTTCTGGGGGGCGAGGACAAATGCTGAGCCAGGGAGCACCGCTACCCCTTTGTTGAGGCACGCATTGCTGAAGTGGTGGTTTTGCCAACTGTCAGGCAGTTTCAGCCAGGCGTGGGGCGCTGTGGGGCCACTGTGTACGTCTAGGTCGCCCATTATTTGGCGGAGTATTGCTTGCCGTGCGCGTAATTCCTCACGCTGAACGACGATTAAATCGCGCACTTTGCCGCTTTCCATTAGTCGTGTTGCCACCAAGGCAGAAAGTGGCGCTGTACTCCAGCAATCTACGCGTAGGCTGGAGCTTAAATCGGTAACGAGGTCGGCGGGGGCGAGTATAAAGCCTATCCGTAGGCCGGGAGCCACGCATTTGGATAGCGAGGTTATATAAAGCGTTTGCTCAGGCAGGCTGCTGGCTAGGGGGGGAATAGGCGTATCCAGCAGTGGCCGGTAGACATCATCTTCTATCAGCAGTACGCCCGCTGCTTCTATCACTGTTAACAGCTCGTTACGCCGTTCTTGGTCCAAGGTAACGGCCGTTGGGTTTTGTATGGAGCTAACGATGAAAACAGCACGAGGCGCGTGTTTGTTGCAGGCGTCTTGAAGCGCTTGCGGCACCATGCCCCGTTCGTCAGTACGCACGCCCTCAAGGTTTACATCCAGCGTGCGGCACAGGGCGGCAATCCCTTGGTAAGTAATGTCATCAGCCAGCACTGTTTCACCCGGTTCGACGATGGCGCGAAGCGCTAGCGCTAGGCCGTGCTGTGCCCCATCGCACATGATGACCTGTGAGGCGTTCGCTGTTAGCCCTTGCTGGCACAGCCAGGCGGCGGCAGCTTCACGCGCCCAGGTTGGCCCTTCGGAAGGGTGATAGTCCTTCATGGAAGAAAAGCGGGGGTCTAGCGGTAATTCGGGCAATAGTGCTGCGAGTACATGGTTATAGGCATCGGTAGCCGGGCGGTTAACGCTGAGATCGATGATGCCTGTTTCGTTAAGTGGTGCTGATTGGAATTGGGCTTCCTCTGAGCGATAGGCGGAAACACGAGTGCCGCGTCCGGGCCGGGTCTCGATCAGTTTATCGTCCTGTAGAATCGCCATGGCTCGAGTGACGGTGGAAACATTGACCTTTAAACGCTTCGCCAGCTCACGGTGCGGTGGAAGTTTTTCACCTAGCCCAATCTGGCCCGAGCGTATGGCGTTCGAAAGCGCTTGGGCTAGCTGGATATAGAGCGGTTCAGGGTGATTGAGGGAGCCAAGCTCCTTCTCTACTTCTGTAAGCAGAGTATCTAACATTGAAGTGCCTTTAGATGTATTGTGCTGCTTGTATTGACAAATAATATGCGTTTTGAATGAAAAAACCAAGATATTGAGGATTGATATTCACAATTTTCCATGATTGTATTGATTGTGTCGCCATACAATTAAACATAATACTAACTAGACAACGATGGATCAGGAGAAGGTTATGCAGCCTCTACGTAAATTCTTCGCTATTACGACGCTTGCGGCCGTGAGTATGAGTTCAGTCTACGCATATGCTGGGGATGTTTCGCTGCGTTTAACCCATATGTATCGTGCGGACTCGGACGCTGGGCAGGCAGCTCAGGCATTCGCTGATCAAGTCGAGGCGCGTAGCGATGGGCGTATTGATATCTCTGTGTATCCTTCTAGCCAACTTGGTGACTGGACGGAAACGCACGCTCTGCTTATGCAGGGTGCGGTCGATATTGGCCTACAACCTCTTTCTACTAATTTTGATCGGCGCTTAGCGATTGCTTGGTTTCCTTACATTGCACCCACTTATGCGGAAGCTGAATCGGCCTACGAGCGTGATGGTTTTGCCTTCAATATCGTGGATGGGTTAATTGAGGAGCAGGGGTTACGCTTGCTGGGTGTGTTTGCCGATGGCATGGGCGGCGCGGGCTTTACGAAAGAAGTGAATAACCCGGCTACGCCAGGCGAAGATAAGGATTTGCGAATTCGTGTATGGCCGGGCGGCACCACGCACCGCACTTTGATGGAGAACTTGGGCTACCAAGTGGCTACTATTCCGTGGGCTGAGCTGTACACCGGTATGCAAACGGGCGTTGTGGATGGTCAGATTGGTGGCTCTCCTGAAATGGCTTACAGCAATTTCAAGGACATCACGAAGACTTGGGTTCAGTACAACGACCACTTAGAGCTGGGTTGGTTTGTCATGAACCAGCAGCGCCTAGCGTCGCTACCGGAATCTGACCAGCAATTGTTGGTAGATGTTGCCCAAGAGGTTTCTTCCCAACGCTTTGATGAGGTGGAAGCCGCCGATGAGCGACAGCTTGAAGCGCTTGAGGCAGAGGGCGTGAATGTTGTTCGTTTATCCACTGAGCAATTACAACAGTTAGCAACCTTTACCCGCGAGCAGGTGTGGCCAGACATTGGCGATGAGCTGGGTGACGACATGATGAGCGAGCTACGCACAGGCCTAGCGCTAGACTGAGCTGACGAAGCCTTAGCGAGGTAACAATATGTTAAAAGTCTCTCGTTTTCTGTGCCGCTTATGGTGTGCGAAGGTTGCCCTACAGCGCTTTCTGGTGGTGATGTCGGGATTGGCTATCACACTGCTGATCTTTATTCAGGTGGTTTCGCGCTATGTATTTTCGATGGCGATCTTCGGTATTGAAGAAATCGCTTGTTACATAGCCGTGTGGCTGTATTTCCTCGGCGCCGCTATCGGCGCCGAGCAGCGTGGCCATATGTCTGCTTCGTTAGTGTCATTGGTCTGGCGGGGTGAGCTTGCCCAGCGTGTGATTAAGCTTTTGGTTGGTGCATTGTCAGTGGTGATATCGGGTTGGATGACAGTCTGGGCTTATGGCCTGGCTAAGTGGTCGCTGCAATTCAATATGATGTCTACCGAAATTAATGTTCCTGTGGGATATGCGCAAATGGCGATCCCCGTCGGCCTGGCTTTGATGACGTTATATTTTTTCTTTGAGCTGATTGAGACCATCGTCCTCTGGACGAGGAGCCGAGGCACCCATGCTTGAATACATTCTTATCGACGCAGTGATTCTATGCGTGTTACTAGTGATTGGTTTGCCGGTTCCGCTGTGCTTTGCGGCTGCAGTGCTGTTTCTGTTTACTGTTGGCGATTTTGGGAACGCGACGTTCTTGGTGAGTGCTGGCTTTAGTCAAGTGTCTTCTGTGGTGTTATTGGCTATTCCGCTCTATATAATCGCTGGGGCGATCATGAGCCAAGGCGGCATCGCCAATCGGCTTATTGATTTAGCTGAATCCATCGTGGGTCGGTTTAGCGGTGGCTTAGGTATTGTGGTTGTGCTCGCAACGGCTGTGTTTGGTGCAATATCGGGTATGGCTTCTTCTGCAGTCGCAGCGATTGGCACTACGATGATTCCTCGCATGGTAGAGAACGGTTATGACCGTGGCTATGCGACTAGTTTGGTATCTTGCTCATCCGTGCTGGCGCTGCTATTGCCGCCTAGTGCGTCGATTATTCTTTATGGCTGGGTGTCTGGCACTTCTATTACGGCTGCGTTTCTTGCGCCGATCATACCGGCTTTCTTGCTCATCGCGCTGTTCTGTTTCTGGAACTGGGTGCTTACTCGCCGTATGCCATTGCAGCAGATGCCAGCGTTACCAGCGCGCGAGTGGGGGCAAGAGGTTGCCCGGCGTGGCCGCCGAGCTAGTCTTGGCCTGTTCATGCCGCTGATTATTCTCGGTTGTATCTATGGGGGGGTAACTACGCCAACCGAGGCGGCCGCTGTGGCGGTTATTTATGCCATGCCTTTGAGTGTGCTGATCTATCGCGATATGGACTGGAAGGATCTATACACAACCCTTTGGAAGGCTGGGCAGATGACCGGGGTACTTCTGGTGCTGGTTTTTTTTGCCTCTATGCTATCGCGCATGCTGACGATGCAGAATGTGCCGCAGCTGATGCTTGAAGGCTTTACGCATGTTAGCGATAATCCGCTCATCCTGCTGCTGATGGTTAATCTGTTTCTTATTGTTGTTGGCATGCTAATGGACGATGCTAGCGCTATCCTGTTGGCCACGCCTATGTTGATGCCCATCATGCATAATCTTGAGATTGATCCTGTCCACTTCGCTGCGATCATCACTACCAACTTAGGTATGGGGCTGATTACACCGCCTACCGCGCCGCTACTTTATCTTGGTTCCTTAGTGGGTAAGGTGCCGTTGGTACAGATGCTTTCTCCCACCTGTGTGTTCTTGCTATTTGCGTATATGCCTGTCGTCATGCTGACAA
Organism: Halomonas sp. AOP43-A1-21; assembly: GCF_052376775.1. Taxonomy (NCBI): domain Bacteria; kingdom Pseudomonadati; phylum Pseudomonadota; class Gammaproteobacteria; order Oceanospirillales; family Halomonadaceae; genus Halomonas; species Halomonas sp. AOP43-A1-21. Next base: position 8,184 of record NZ_JBQSWC010000050.1, read on the forward strand.
CTTACTTTCCTGCGCTGTCGCTGACACTGCCACGTCTGATGGGGTATTAATAGGAAACTTGTGTCCGTTAAAGGAAGAGTATACAGACAGAGTTGGTTTGAATCACCGGATCAAGCCTGAGCGGTTATTGACCATTAGACACCCGGCGATAATGGATAGCGGAAATTTCAGTAATCTTTGGGCCTTTGTTTAGCCGGGTAGGCTTGCTCCGAATGGATTTGTGGAGAACTTAAATGATAAGGGCGGATGCAGATTCTGAGTGCAACACCCTCATTGGATAGTTGATGGGCTCTCATGATACTTGGCCATTAGCTCGCTCATGACTTCTATCGGACATTTAAAATCAAAGCGTTTTCGAGGCCGCATATTTAGCTCTAAAGCAATGGCATCTAGCTCTTCTTGGCTATAAGTTGGAGCGCATCGTAGATGACTTCGTGTGAAGACATGGAGGTAAGTGTTATCAGGAAATTTACGCTTCAGTGTGGGCTATTTGCTCTAGTGACCAGTACTTGCGCAGCAGGTAGGCCACCAGTTCGAACAGCTCACCATCGAGGTGCAGCTTCGGAGAACGTCGAGGCCGACAGTGGGTCAGTCAGGCTCGGTATCCAGCGAGACTAGCGTCATACGCTATGTCAGACCTGACCGTGTGGCGTGTCAGTTCTCGTGAAATGGTGTTGTGTGCACGATCCAGCTGACGCGCGATGGCACGAATCGAGTGGTGCCCCTGCATCAGCATGATGGCAGCTCGGTCTTCAGCAGAAAGATGGCGATAACAATGAGTCATGGCAATACCATACCTGATAGGTTAAGTGTTGCACTTGCTCATTGAGACCGCCATATCGAAATCTTCAAAGTCCTTCAGCAATTGCTTACTGCGTATTTTTTTGCGCTTGCCACGCGAGAGCCAGAACAGATCTTCCATGTCGTTAATCGGGTAAGCATCACTGCCGCCGACCAGGTGAACCGAGAGCTGGCGGCGTGAGAAGTGTAGGCCGCCCCCCTTGCCAAAACGTCACCTGCGGTACTGGCGAGTGTTTGAGCCTGAACTGCTGGGCAGGCACGACGCAATCCTGCCGGTCGGCGAGTCCCTTGAGCGGGACGGTTTCGCCTTGCAGCGCCAGCAAGGCATTGGCCGTGTCACTGATCTTTGCGCCAAAGCGAAAGGACGTAGCCAAGCGCATCACGGTGACATCTTTAACGCGATGTGACGCCATGGCGTTCTAGGCTCCCCGCCACTGATAGATGGCCTGGTACGGATCACCGGCCAAAAGAACGCGGCACCTGGGCTGGTCTATCACAATCGCTTCCGCGCAGGGGTTGGAGTCCTGAGCTTCATCGAGCAGAACAATATCGTAACGCGACGACAAATCCGGCTGACTGAGTTGGAACAACTTGAAATAGCCGTCGTGGGTAATAGAGACGTTGCGGTTATTCAGGTCGCTCATTTGCAGCCAAAGTTGCTTGGCATGGTGGGTGACGATGGCCTGTCGATCTTTATCTTTGGAAGCAGCCCCTTTGGGGAGCGGCCAATGACGGTAGCTGATCTCTTTGTCGGCGCTGATCACATAGGCGTGAAGGGCGATGCGAATGTCTTGGGCCAGTGACCAGTCAGATGTCCTCACCACTTCCAGAATGTCCTCCAGGCACAGGTTCGGGGCGAGTTTGTGCCGATAATCCTTGCCGATGGCCGCATTTGCACTTGTGAAGTCCTGTTGCCGGATCCAGTCAATATATACCTCAAAACCTGCCGGAACTGGAAGCTCAGGTTCCTTGTCCTCAATATATACCAAGTATCCAAAGGCCACTTCTTAAGTCAGCAAGGTAAAAGACCAGCCACCCATGATCGCATGATGATGACAATATGGCGCCGTTGCGGATTTTCTTTAAGCACTGTTACGCGGTGGGCGGCGATCTGCTCCATTGCCAGCAAGTTTGGTTGTACACCAGAGACCTTAAGAGCCTGGTGCAAACGCTCAGAACTCACACAGGAAGATAGCTCGGTTAACCTGCCTGAAAATGAACGACTCAAGCAGCTAGAGCGTGAAAACGTCGAATTGAAGCGCGCCAATGAAATTCTCCGTAAGGCGGCTGCTTTTTTCGCCCAGGCGGAACTCGACCGGAAACCCAATTGATGGTGTCATTTATCGACGAGCATCGTGTTCAGCTCGAGGTTGAGTCGATTTGTAGCCAGCTGCCAATCGCCCCATCGACGTATTACCACCACAAGGCACTTGAGACCGATCCTGAGGGGCGGGCAGATCGATATCCGCAGGATGTGCGATTCTTACGGCGGAGGTTCAGAGGGTGTGGCAGGAAAACTTCTGCGTCTACGGTGCTCGTAAGGTCTGGCGGCAACTTCGCCGTGAGGGCGTTAATGTTGCTCGTTGCACCGTAGAACGGCTCATGCGACGCCTAGGGATTCGCGGCGTGGTGCGAGGCCTACGCCCCTTCACGACGATCAGTTATCCCGGCCAGAAACGAGCACCTGATTTAGTGAAACGTGACTTGACGGCCATGCGTCCTAATTAGCTTTGGGTGGCCGATTTTACGTATGTCGCTACCTGGTCTGGCTTCGTTTACGTTGCGTTCGTTATCGATGTTTATGCACGCTGTATCGTAGGTTGGCGTGTAGCAGCGTCGATGAAAACGGGATTGGTACTGACGCATTTCTAAAGATCAAGTGTCTATTTGTACCTGATTGATCGCTCGATTTCCGGCGCGAATGATGTGGTAAACCTCCCGGGCTATGTAGCGCTTCAGACAACGGATAATTTCTAGTTTTGTAAGGCCCTGATCAGTACGCTTCTTCACATAGGCCTGTGACACTTACCCGTAAGTTGGGATATTTGGACTTTAAGCCACAAACCGAGACTACAGATCAACTCGAATTCCAGAACAGCCTGTGGGTAGCACCCGAGAAAAGGGACATTACCGTTATACAACTATATGAATTAAAACAATTATCCTGACATAAACAAGTAAAAGAAAGAGTGAAAAAATTCGCCCAAGTTGGACACATATACCAAGCACGTTCAAGCAGCCTGAACATTGGCCTGATGGCGCTCCCACTAAAGCGGTCTTTAACGGCAAAGCGACAGGCTTCTGACAGCCGGTTGGCAGCACACCGGAAGGGTGCTTGGATTCCCAATGATCCAAACCATAAGCCACCTAGCCAAACTCATTTCTGGGATGGCACGAAATGCAGGCCAGATGCCACTAACTGCTTACCCCTGGAAGACCAAATACATGAGTGACGGGGCTTACGCGACTGATTCTGCGCCAATGCAGTAGCGATGCACACCGATGGACGGTAAATAAGGCTCTACGTCTATTCTCGCATCTTTACGTCGCTTGCGACGTTGTTCCATATCCGGTTCTGAGGGCGGTGTTCGAAGCGCAGGTAGCAATCCTGTTCGTGGATCGGGTGGCACAATAATAGGCACAGACGAATTGAACGCGAGCGGGCGGGGGGTAGGTTGTTCCTCAACAGAAGCAAAGTAAACGTTCGCCCGAAGCTGAGGGGTTTGCTTGCGTACCAGCGCCAGCGGCTCACTCGCTGGAAGACTGGCCAGCTTTTTCAACTGAATCGCGATGTGTGGCTGATCGGCGCCGAGCTTAATTAGCCGCTTTTCGGCCTCCGCGATGCTAATTTTTACAATCGAACGCCCAGAAACCTGCCACCCAACGCCGATATGCCGGATCGGATGATCGAGAACATGCACCGCTCGTATCGTCTTCTTCAGGCTCAACCTGGCAAGCCCTGCTGTGTTCAAGTGCTGGCGCAAATACTGGAACTGGCTGCCAACTTCTGCTTTGAGTAACGATTGCGAGTTGTGTTGCGGCTCAGTCTGCTTGATCTCATCGGCAATCGCCCGAAACATAGCCTTTTGCTTATTCAACCCACCGAATTTTTCTCTCAGTGTTTCGGAAGCTGCAATGACGCCTGCATGCTTGGATGTCAACACACCCGATGTGCCTGCCTCATGCCACATATCCATCAGGACACACCGTAGCCAATCGGAATTGGCATGCGCAGCCGTCATGGCCCAGGCCTGCGGACGTTCTCTCTCGTACTGTGCACACACGTCGTCAATGGCCTTCACCAATCGACCAAAACACTCACCCGCTTGATGAATGAGCCTGAAGCGTCGGTAGTCTTTATCCAGGGTGTCAGTTGTCATGAAGTGTCTCCGCTAAAGCAGTGCGTATACCTATATCAGGATAGCAAGTTAACACTAATGTTCGTTTTTAATACTCTATATATAATCATATATAGTGTTTTTAGTGTATTGCGGCATATCATGCAGTTTCATAAGTCACAAAAGTGCCTCGAAACTTATCCTTTTAAAAGCTACTATCAATCCACTCCCCAGCCTGCTGAACGAGCATCATGAAATGATTCCGAAGATCGTCGCAGTCGTGGGGCATAATCGCATCAAAGTTCTCGCATTCTCTGACAGACGCAGCACACAATCCGAGATGTTTTACCATGTGCCTTACCGCGGCTGACGTAGGTTTATGGCGAAGCAGTTCCTCTGTGGCAAAAAGACGATCGCTAGTGGCGGCCTCAAGTTTCATGCCTATTTCGACCTGGGCTAGATATTCCTTTGAAAACCCGCTCATATATTATTTCCCATGTTTGGATAAATATTTTGTAAACATATTCGTTTGATTTAATTGGATATGTCACCATTATTGACCACCAAGTTAGCAGCGTTATTCAGGGCGGTAGCCGAACCGGCCAGACTGTAAACGCGCCGCTTTTTGACGGTGACTCTTGGTTTCATCGAAGACATAACGCTCGGTTGTCACAACAGACGCATGGCCTAGTATTACCTGAATTTCCCGTATCGACATACCGGCTTCCCGCAAATCCGTCGCGCAGGTGCGCCGCAAGTCATGGGGGGCCAACTTCAGTTCATCGGGCAACATCAGCCGTAGGCGTTCCAGACGATTATTGACGCTACGAAGGCTTAACGGGGTTTTAAGATAGTCGTTTGAAGGTGCCTTCTGTTTTACCCAAATGGGATTAAATAAATAACCTGGAGTACGGCCACGGTACTTATCCAGATATTCATTTAAGCGCCATACTACACAGTCTGGTAACGTCAGCGAGCGCTGCTTTTGGCCTTTACCTACGACCGTGATCTCATGGCTGATGAAATCAATGTCCTTGAGCTGGATGCTAACTGTTTCGGCACGCCGAAGCCCAATGGATGCCATCATCGCAATCATCAAGCCATCACGAAATGCCCTAGCAGTGGGCTCTTGGTCACACAAATCAAGTAGTGCCCTAATTGTGCCTGCACTATGGGCAGTCCCGGCGCGTTTAGCGTGAGAATAACGGGCCGCCTTGATCTGCTTAATACGATCCAGGGTGGCATGGCTGATCTGATCTAGCATCCAGGCTTCTGTGGCTATACCGCGAATTACCGCACGAACGGCATTCCGTTTGGCTGGGGATTGGCCGGAATCACGGTAGGTTGCCAGTATCTCGCTGACCACATCAGGCGTCAGGGTTGACCAGTCTACATAATCATAGGGGAATGCCTGGTTGGGATGTTGAGCCCGACCGTCATTGTTGGGTGCGCTTAACTTTGGTGGCTTGGGTGCGCCGAGAGCTTTGGTGGCAATTTCGTTAATGAGACTCCGCTTTGAAGTGACGCTGGCAACGGATTCCTGGTTACGCAAATGCCGGTGAGCAGCATTGCTTCCGCGAGGGAATGGTTGGCTAAGGTCAAATATCACCCGAACGGGCGGTTCCTCGTAATCCATCACACCCGTTGCCGGAAATGAAGGTGTGATTGTCGTCATTGAGTGCTGCGATGTGACGATAATGTGTTTGTTGTCATTTTGCATGGTGGTATCCCATAGAAATACGTTGGCTGATCCGAGTATGCAATAACCGCTATGCTATAAGACCGTAATCAACATTGAGGCTCAAAGCTGAAATGGATTTAGCCCTATTCAAGTCAGCACAAAAAAACCCATGCTGATGCTCCTGTCATAATTGCATTTAATATATCTTAAAGGTAGTTAATGAATTAGAAAAGGGCAAACGGCCTGCTACTACCTGGCGAAACTTCTGCTTTGATGCTCTATTTAGAAAACGGTCTTTTATAATACCCTTGCTTTTACGTGTTGCGGTCTAGCTAAGCTACTGCCCACGCCACAGGTAAGAAAATGCGCTCATGGCCTCAAAAAAACAGTCACTCGATTAAGTAAAAACTTCAATAATTATGAATATAATCATTGCTTTAAATGTATTTCTTAGTTTTTATGAGACTCTGTACTTAAAATCTGTCTTTTTGGGCATACCTACCCCTGAACATTTTGCGTACAGCAGCCAAAAATACTGGCTGCATCACGCAATCAGGGGCTAACAGTTCTTTTGGGAGAGGCTATTTCAACATCTTGCCGCGCTCTTTAAATGGTGGCTTGGCCTGATCCTGATCGTCCCGAACTCCCATTGATTTGCACGCATCACATGCCCAAAGACGTGTCTTCTTTTTTGAGAGGATGCTAGAAGTTGTTCTGGTCAATAAAACCGGACACATTAATTTGCTAATTTCTCATACTCTGCTGGAGCCTGATCACCATTCGATGAATGCAGTCGCTCCAGGTTGTAATACTTCATGTAGGCCTCGACATCCCGTTTCATGTGAGCCCGTGTTGGCTGGTGTACTTTAAGTAGCCAATCGTGTTTCAGACTGCCGAAAAATCGCTCAACAACCGCGTTGACGCTCCTATGTCAAATATTCTCCCGTAATTTTCCAAGATCCCTCATTATCAGTGGGAATAATTCTCGAACAATATATCGTTTCAGGCAGCGATGAATTTCCTTGGACGTAAGTCCTTCCGCTGTTCGTCGGTCTACATAGGCACGGGTTCGGGGATCGCTTCGCATCCTAACCATAGCTATCGTCCATAACGCATTGTTAGCCGCTCGGCTGCCACCTCGGTTTAGTCGATGCCTTGTCGTCTTGCCTGAGGAGGCGGGTAGAGGGTTTACACCGCAGAGCGAAGCTAAGGCTGCTTCATTCTTCAGGCGTTCAGGGTTGTCTCCGGCAACGGACAAAAGAATAGCCGCAGTATGAGGACCTACGCCAAAGCGACTCCGCAGCTGTTGCGCATGCTTTTGGGTAAGTGCCTCCAGTTGCTTATCAAATTTTTCTAATTCGGCAGCTAACGTCAGCCATCGCTTGGCAAGTGACCTGAGCGTTGAGGTCAACGCCTGCAAGAGAACACTATCTCCTAGGTGACGGATCTTTGCACAAGCCTTCACGCAGTCGCCTGTTTTCGGTCTCCATAGCTTCTCGCGGATGTCCTGGGGCGCACTCACCAGCAAGGCGCGTAATTGATTGATCGCTTGCGTCTTCGCCTTTACGGCGCTGCGCCTGGCGACGGATATGATGCGCATCGCCTCACAGGCACCTGATTGCTGTTTAGGTATGGCGGTCGCTATACCTGACAACACCGCTCTAGCTGCACTTTCGGCATCCGTCGGGTCGGACTTGCCCTGCTGTCGTCGCTTGGCTCTATCAGGCCGATTCACTTCAAGAACCGTGATTCCATTATCGATCAGGAAACGGCAAAGTCCTGCACCATAGGTTCCTGTCCCTTCGATACCTGCACGAGTCAGGGTGCCAAAAGACGAAGCCCAGCTTAGCAAGTCAAGGTAACCTGCCGAACTTGCGGAAACGGATCGAGTTCCAAGTAACTGACCTATCTCGCTGATTACAGCACCTGCATGGACATCCAGGTGTGTATCTACACCTAGAATAACTTCCTGTGGCGATTCAAGTTTCATGGGATACACTCCTTAGTGGTGGCGTATTCCCAATCTCAATCGCAGGACAGGACACTCACGGCGCAGAACAAAGCTCCTATTAGGTCACAAACGCTGAGCCCGGGAAGCCTCGGGGAACATCAATACTGGCCGACAGGTCAACGCGAAGGCAGTAAAGCCAATCCCAGCACGGGTCAGGCCAATATGATGTTCACAAGTATAGTAGACTGAGT
>NZ_JBQSWC010000051.1:0-15686 GCF_052376775.1 Halomonas sp. AOP43-A1-21
TTAGATTATTATGTTAGGTAAGCAATATAGTGTTAATAAACAACTAAGAGGTTCATAACGGTGACAACGACCCACTCCAGCGCTCGCGCTTATGGTTGCAAACAGGAGAGTACATATGTCCGTTTGGCTTGTAGATCGTTGACCTGCTCGTGCACATGGGCCTTAGGTGAACGTAAACCTGCTGACTTCGCGATAAGAGATTGACGCGTTTACAGAGCAGGAACATGTCGATACGATTTCCCAGGGATATCTGGGCTATGAACGTATTGGCGGCTATGAAGAGCTTCATGAGCACCTGGGAGTTAGCGTTTCAGACCCTAATGCGATCACCTATCGCCCTGTGCTGGCAATTTTTGCCACTGCGTTACTCATCGATTTTTCTGCCAGTTGGGAGGTTCAGTGCATAATATTCACTGCACGCGTGCTAGAGTATGCCGTAGCCACAGCGATCATACCCCCGGGTCTGCAAAAGCTGCAGGGCGTAGCGAGCTTTAGCGCCATGTTTCTCAACTATGACCTGCACGCCCAGCGCCAAGTCCCCTTCAGTTACGTTTACCTTCACGCCTAGATACTTCCGAAGCTACTAATTGCTGGCCGATACGCTTATCTGGCTGGCTGCGCCACTGGCGCTATTCGTTGGCACCGTGTGACAGGTTCTGTCTTTAAAGCGATATACCTCGATAAACGTGAGCTCAAGTGCGCCTGTGTCGGCAACAGTAATACCCATTAAGCTTTGTATCGCTCACCGAAAACCTAATGATGATGGGAATGAGGCTATGGATACCGCTTGGGTAATTATCGCCTACTTTTTGCGAGGCGCTTGATCAGGATCATATTTCCCTCCGATGCTGTTCAGGTTGCGTTCAGACAAATCATCCATGATGTTATTGGGGTTATTTATTTGATTTTTCCCAAACCAACGGCCTTAACTGCTGTTGGCTCTTTGGGCGAGTTACTGAGGTGATTATGAGTAACAGTACAAGTAGTCGTTTGCTGATGTTGTGGGTGCCACTTGCTGGGTTTGTCATTTGGGCGGGATACCTGATTGGAACCGAGCACCGTCTCCACCTATTTCAGTTCTTACCTTTCCTCTTTTTGGCAGCATGCCCACTGATGCATATTTTCATGCATAAACACCACGGCGGTCATAAGGACAAAATAGACAAGGACTGAACCACTCTATATATACATGTACGCGCCTGGGAGAAAGACCATGAAAACGACACAACAAGAGCACCGCTTGGGTGTTTCCAAAAACACACTGGTGACTCGGAATTTAAAAATCAAGCCTAGTAAATCCAAACGCATTGAAGAAGCGCTGTCAGATATCGACCGACTCTATGGAATGGATAAGGTGGTCTACAACGAGAAAAACCGAAATATCAGCCTTGCTTACGATGCGCTGAGGCTCTGCATCGATGACGTTGAAAAAATTCTCAAGCTCCATGACATACAGGTCAGCGCTGATCGGTGGAACCGCTTTAAGAAGGAGTATTACCGTTTCGTCGATCAGAACGTTAAAGACAACGCTAAACAGGAACCTTGGAGCTGTCATTAATAGTCATAACGGCTACATGACACAACCAGGAGCAAGACTAGCTAGTTTAGGGTAAGAGCTGCTTGCCTGTGGCCTCGCAAAATCAGACCTTCCGTTAGTCATTTGCCATGTGGCTGCACATAGGTTCTATATTTAATTTATATAGCATCAAAAAACACCGCACAGGAGTCCTCGGCAGTTATTGCTGCTGTGGTTGCCGTTAATACAAGGAGTCGCTTTCATGGTTGGGCAGGATAGAACGCCACAATATAAAGAAAACAGTCTTTCGTTGGTCGGTGCCGTTGCATTAGGCACCGGCGTGATGATTGGGGCCGGTATTTTTGCGCTAACCGGCCAAATGGCCGAAATGACTGGTCGGCTATTTCCTCTAGCCTTTCTGGCCGCTGCCGTCATTGTCTCTTTCAGCGCTTATTCTTACGTTAAAATGTCCAATACCTTCCCATCAGCAGGTGGGATTGGCATGTATTTACAGAAAGCGTATGGCCCGACGCTTCCCACCGCCTTTCATGCCCTCCTGATGTATTTTTCCATGGTGATCGCACAGAGTTTTTTGGCGAGAACGTTTGGTTCCTACACGCTTGAGTTGTTTGACCTGGGGGATCGTTCACTATTTGTGCCCCTACTCGGGGTTGGTTTACTGCTAATAGCCTTTTTGATCAATTTATCCGCCAACCGCTTGATCGAGACCGTCGCCTCGGTGCTCGGATTTATCAAAATAGGTGGCATTATAGTGTTTGGTATTGTCGGCGTGTTTATTGCCGACTCCATCGAAATGGGTGCTGGCAACGATGCACCTACGCCTACGATAACGGGCTTTTTAGGTGCTACGGCGCTCGGCATACTGGCATTTAAAGGCTTCACGACGATTACCAATAGTGGTTCGGAGCTTAAAGATCCTAAGCGGAATCTTGGCAAAGCTATCACGATCTCGATTGCGCTATGCGTGGTGATCTATGCCCTTGTCGGTTTTGCCGTTGCCAGCAACCTATCTTTGCCTGAAATTATCGAAACCCAAGACTACTCCCTGGCCGCCGCTGCCCGTCCCGCACTGGGTGAAGCGGCAGTTGCGTTTACCGTCATTCTCGCCATGTTGGCAACGGCGGGCGGTATCATCGCCAGCGTCTTTGCCGTTTCACGCATGCTCGCCATGCTGACAGAAATGAAGCTGGTTCCTCACCGCCATTTCCACATGCCCGGCAGTGTACAAAAGCATACACTGGTGTACACCATCGTATTTGGCTTAGTGCTCACCGCTTTTTTTGACCTGAGCCGCATCGCAGCATTAGGCATCATTTTCTACCTGATCATGGATATGGCCATCCACTGGGGTGTGCTTCGTCATCTCAAGGACAGAGTGGGGGCTAATCCTGTTATTCCTAGCATTGCCATACTACTAGATGCTGTCGTGTTAATCGGCTTTTTATGGGTAAAAGCCATCTCGGACCCCATGGTGCTCATCGTTGCTGGCGTAGTAATGGCTACTCTTTTACTCGGCGAATGGATTTTCCTATCCAAACGCGACGCTTCAAACGATAGCGAGCACTCTCACACTCATTAACGTTAATAGCGTTATAGGAGGTACCAAATGGACGTTAGAACCTTTGGTGAATTGATCGATTGGACCCGTCAGTTACACGAGCATCTTGCAGCTTGCCTTGCTCATTGCGCCGATATACACGAAGAAGAGCGCGCTCGCATGTTGCTCAATTACTTAGCTGCACAGGAAGCGGAAATGCAGCGCGTTGTGGCGCGCTTTGAACAGACTGCTGACGCGAAAGCATTAAAAACCTACGTTTATGACTATTTGGAGCATAAACCTATCCGTACGCATCGTACCTGCGATGCGCCCTATTCCACGCTAAGTGTTGACGACATTTGCCGAGAGGTTTTTGATTTCCATGAACAAACGATAAACCTTTATCGAACCCTCGTTGGCAAAGCGGAAATTCCTGAGGCTAAAGAGCTCTTAGATTCCCTTTTAGCACTTGAAGAGCACGAAGCCATGCGCCTTGTTCGCCAAACGGGGAGAATGAACGATGTCTGAAGACCATAACGAGACAAAGGTGAAAGACCCTGTTTGTGGCATGGACGTTGATCCCCATACCTCCCGCCACCGTGCCGATCACGCGGGTAAGACTTGGTACTTCTGCTCAGAAAAGTGTCAGGAAAAGTTTATTGCCAAGCCTGATGCGTATCTTGAGCCAAGCAAACAGTCACAAGCGTCAGTACCCTCGGGGTCTATTTATACTTGCCCGATGCACCCAGAAGTTCGACGAGAAGGCCCAGGCGACTGTCCAATCTGTGGCATGGCGCTGGAACCTGAGACCGTCTCTGCTGACACCGGCCCTTCGGACGAACTCAAGGACATGACCAGGCGTTTCTGGATCGGCCTAGTACTGACCCTCCCCGTGTTTGCCCTAGAAATGGGTGGCCACGTGTTTGGCCTTATGCATTTTATTTCCCAGCAAACCTCTAACTGGATTCAACTGCTGCTGGCAACGCCGGTAGTCGTCTGGGCAGGTTGGCCATTCTTTGTACGCGGATGGCGTTCGCTAGTGCATCGCAGCCTTAATATGTTCACGCTAATCGCGATCGGTACCGGCACCGCGTTGCTCTACAGTTTGCTGGCCACCCTCACACCGGGCATCTTTCCCGACGCCTTCCGTCAAGCCGATGGTTCGGTGGCCGTTTATTTCGAAGCAGCGGCAGTGATTGTCGTTTTAGTTTTACTGGGACAAGTATTAGAGCTACGCGCTCGTGAAAAAACCTCTGGCGCTATTCGTGCTCTGCTCGACTTGGCGCCTGCTACCGCTCGACGCCTTGATGATCAGGGCAATGAGGAAGATATCTCTCTTGACCAGGTTCAGGTAGGGGATCGTCTCCGGGTGCGCCCCGGCGATAAGGTGCCATTAGATGGCGAAGTGATGGAAGGTCGCTCCAACGTTGACGAATCCATGGTTACCGGTGAACCACTAGCGGTGAAAAAGGAAGTCGGCGATGGCGTCATTGGCGGCAGCATCAATGGTCAAGGATCCTTTGTCATGCGCGCTGACAAGGTGGGCCAGGACACGATGCTGTCGCAGATTGTGCAAATGGTCGCCAGCGCCCAGCGCAGCCGCGCACCCATTCAAGGGCTTGCCGACAAAGTCGCCAGCATCTTTGTACCCGTCGTTATTCTCATTGCTGTTGTGGCTTTCATCGCCTGGTCATTGTGGGGCCCTACCCCGCCGATGGCGTTTGGCCTTATTGCGGCGGTTAGTGTTCTGATCATTGCCTGCCCGTGCGCGCTAGGTCTTGCTACCCCCATGTCAATTATGGTCGGTGTAGGGCGCGGTGCCCAGTTAGGCGTGTTGATTCGCGATGCCGAAGCTCTTGAACGTCTAGAGAAGGTCGACACCGTCGTCGTCGACAAAACCGGCACGCTTACCGAAGGCAAACCACGAGTGACCGAGTTGATTCTCACTGAAGGCATTGCTGAATCGGAGCTTTTGCGCTTGGCAGCTAGTCTTGAGCGAGGCAGCGAGCACCCCTTGGCCCATGCAATAGTCGAAAAGGCTAAAGAGGCAGAGGTAAAATTAACAGAAGCGTTGGACTTCGAGGCTCCCAATGGCATGGGCGTTATAGGCCAGATAGATGGCAAGCGTATTGCCCTGGGCAACCGGCTATTGATGGAAAGCGAGGGCGTTAACACCCAGTCTCAAGACACACATGCCGATCAATTGCGCAGCGACGGTGCTACTGTCATCTTTGCGAGCATCGACGGGAATTTAGCTGGGCTGCTCGCCATTGCCGATCCGGTCAAGGAAACCACCGAAGAAGCCATTCGTTCACTCCAGGCTGACGGCATTCGAGTGGTGATGCTGACAGGCGATAATCGCACCTCCGCCAACGCTGTGGCACGTCGGCTAGGCATTGATGAGGTCGAAGCTGAAGTGCTTCCAGAGGATAAAGGCCGAGTGATTCAGCGTCTCCGTGATGAAGGGCGCATTGTTGTCATGGCCGGCGACGGCGTGAACGATGCACCTGCGCTGGCTACAGCGGATGTCGGCATTGCCATGGGAACCGGCACCGATGTGGCGATAGAAAGCGCTGGGGTTACTCTACTGCGAGGAGATCTTACCGGTATTGCCACGGCGCATAAGCTCTCAAAAGCCACCATGCGTAATATTCGCCAAAATCTCTTTTTTGCCTTTGCTTACAACGCGGCAGGCATCCCCATTGCCGCAGGGATTTTGTACCCCTTCACAGGTATGCTGTTATCACCGATTATCGCGGCGGCGGCGATGTCACTCTCTTCAGTGAGCGTGATTGGCAATGCTTTACGACTTAGGATGATTGCTATTAAGTAACAATATCTGGTTCTTCGTCACTTCACGTGGATTTGGCCTGATCGAATAGGCGGCCCACCGGGCTGCCAATCAGGTAGATCATGGCGATAAAGTTGGCCTCGTTCCGGTAGCCACGTGCTCGTGACCGAGCCGCTTGGAACAGACCATTCATTCCTTCCAGTCTTGCGTTCGTCAGTCCCGAGAGCCAGCGTCTGACCACCGCGTCGGCGTGCCGCTCAAGCGTCGCCAGGGCTTTCCCCATCGGCTTCAGCAGTGGCTTTTCAGACACCGCCGCCTGCATGACCTTGAGGTAGTTCGTGATGCGCCACCGAGCCGCTCTGGGCGTTGGAGCCTTCTGGATCCAGCGTAGCTTCTCCTTGATCACCCAGGCATCGGCCGTGGCGCTCTGATCGGCCACCAACTCCTGGAGCGCCGAAAGCTGTTTGGGTGTCAGGTTCTTGTTATCCAGGTTCTTCTGATCCTGCCCAGTAACGGTGGACACCTCAAGAACGTCATACGTTACGATGAGGTGAACCATGGCAAGATCGACAACATCAATGAAGAAAAAATCATATACCCGTTACTCAGATGCCTACCGGCAAGAAGCCTTAGCGCTTGCGGATCGCATTGGCGTTGCAGCAGCGGCGCGTGAGCTGGGAATACACGCGAGTCAGCTCTATCAGTGGCGATCTAAAGCACAGCTGCAGCAAGACACATCCGAGCGAGAGCGGTCGTTGGCAGAAGAAAACGCCCGCTTGAAGCGCCAACTAGCCGAGGCAAATGAAGAGCTGGCCATCACAAAAAAGGCCGCGGTGTACTTTGCGAAAAGCCTGAAGTGAAGTACGCCTTTATCCACCGTCATCGTCAGGCGTTCAGTATTCAGCGTATGTGCCATGTTGTCGGGGTCGCTCGGAGTGGCTACTACGCTTGGCGGCAACGCGAAGGCGCATCGTCCCCAAAACGCAGCCAGCAAGCCATTATCGATCAGCATGTGGCCAAGGCTTATCACCAACGCAAAGGCCGCTCAGGCGCCCCGAGACTAACGCTAGACCTGCGAGATGATGGGATGCCGATCAACCGTAAGACGGTGGCTGCCAGCTTACAGCGTCAGGGCCTGCGCGCTAAAGCAGCTCGTAAGTTCAAGGCCACCACGAACTCACGGCATTCGCTGCCAGTCGCACCGAATCTACTAGAACAAAACTTCACGGCCTCAGCTCCTAATCAAAAGTGGGTGGGTGACATTACCTACTTGGCGACGGGCGAAGGCTGGCTTTACCTGGCAGTGCTCATTGATCTTTACTCTCGTAAAGTGGTCGGTTGGGCAATGAGTGAGCGTATGACGGCCGATCTTGTCTGTGACGCGCTACAGATGGCGCTATGGAGACGCAAAATGCCCAAAGGCGTGATAGTCCATTCGGATCGAGGTAGTCAGTACTGTTCCACGCGTTACCAATCGCTGCTTACCCGGCATGAGCTTACGTGCAGCATGAGCGCCAAAGGCAACTGCTATGATAATGCCTGTGCCGAAAGCTTCTTCCACAGCCTCAAGGTTGAAGCGATCCATGGGGAGCAATTTACAACGCGAAACGATATGAGGCGCCAGGTGTTTGAGTACGTCGAACTGGACTACAACAAACAACGGCGGCACAGTGCTATTGGGATGATCAGCCCAGAGGCCTTTGAAGCCCGAATGATCGCTTAAACCAGTGTCCACTGTTGCTGGGTAAGATCAAGTTAGCCCGTCTGCCTAAAAATGACCCAGACGCCGTCTGTCGTCAGTGCGATGTTGACAAACCGTGTGCACGATGTGGAAAAGCCAGTTCAGACTACAACATCGGCAAGGTCACTCCCTACGGCCCTGTCTGTAGCGCCTGCGCTCCCTATTTCAAAGAACCAGAACCCTGCGAGGCATGTGGGAAAGCATCTCAACGTCTTACCCGAGTGACACGTATGGGGCATGATCATCGGTTATGTCCAAGCTGTGCGACGGCAGATCACGGTACCTGCTCTGCGTGTCGTCGGCATCGCTTATTGGTCATGACATCCAGCGGTGACGCATTGTGTAAAGCCTGTTATGAGCAAGGTGAGATCGCCTGTCCATCGTGTGGCCATCCTATGCCAGCCGGTCGAGGCGATGTCTGTGAGCCCTGCTACTGGACACGAACATGCCGCAAGCGGATTTCCATTGGCCAAGCCGGTCTCACCACCAAAGCGTTACGTGAGGCATTTGGGAAATTTGGTGAATGGCTGATTCGTACCACAGGGCCGCATAAGGCTGCCCTCAAGATCAATCATTTCTTCTCGTTCTTCCTTGAGATTGACCAGGCATGGTCACGGATACCGAGCTATTCGGAGCTGCTCCATCACTTTGGGGCAGAGGGGTTGCGGCGTGTTAGGCTTCCCATGCGATGGTTGCATGAAGAGCAAGGGGTAGAGCCGGATCACCAAGCAAAGAAGATCGACTCTGAGAAAAGACGTATTCAAGCGTGTCTCAGTTCTATGCCGTCCGCTTCGCTATCAGACCAAGTGCTGCAAGCCTATTGGCTGCAATTGGAAACCCGTATAGAGGCGGGCAAAACGTCCCACACCTCCGCACGACTTGCACTAAGAGCAGCAGCCGCATTGCTACTCGCTACTGACCGGGAGGGGCAGCGGCTACCTCAACAGGGTGATGTGGACAACTATTTGCAGGCGGTGCCCGGACAAGCAGCCTCGGTGACGGGGTTTACCAATTTTTTAAATCGCCAACATGCCACCACACTAGCCCCTAGAGTGGATGAGAAGCGAGTAAGAAAACGGCGGAAAGAAAAGTTGGCTCGCTCCATGATGAAAATGGCGAAGTGTGCTGATCAAGGAGAGGACTGGAGGGAGCAATGGATCGTCACAGCCATGGAATATTTTCATGACAAGAAATTGTCCAAAAAAGCACTACGTCGTCAGACCATAGAGCTTTCAGGAGACGGGGTACAGGTGACCATGAACGGTGTGAGCTACTGGCTGCCTGCTTTATAAAACCATCATCGACTCCCACTAGCCGTCTTAAGTGGCTTTTAGTGTCAAATACATGAGGAGCTTAGCCAGCACCTCATGCAGGACAAGGGAGCCTAGTAATGACATCAAAAAATCTACTACAGAGTCATAAACGAATCGTCTTTGTGGTCAGTGAACATATAGATTTCGTAAGGCTCACCCTGAGGCCCTGGCATGCCTGGTGTACCAATGGGCATCCCTGCTAGGCCGATCCCACCTATGTCAGGTTGTTCTTCAAATAATGCCTCGACCGCTTCCATCGGCACGTGCCCTTCAATCCAGTAGTCACCTATTTCGATGGTGTGGCACGACCCCAAACCATAAGGGACGCCAGCCTTCTGTTTGATATCGCCGAGCTCAACGTTATCGACAATGGTTACATCGACTCCCAGCATTTCCAAGTGGCGAGCATATTCATCACAGCATCCGCACTGAGGATTTTTGTACAGTGTAGCTTCGTCCGGCAGTGCAGCCTGAGCCGATGTAGCCCCGAGAGCCAAAGCAATTGATAGAATAGTAGCGTTAAGATGTTTCATGAACGGCCTGCCCTCGTTGTGTGGCTAAACAAGTATTTTGCGAGCGACGCGATACCTAAGCCTACGAGCAGAAGAAAAAACAGCGGCATCAGCCAGCCGTACCAGCCCATTGAGCTCATAAAAGCTAAGCAATCGGCATTCATCATGGTAAGCCTCCGATCAAGTCAGTTAGAAATTACGTCCTAAGTTTACGACTCTAGGGCTACCTCAAGGTCAAGCCTTGTAACCTTGTGAACAATGAAAAGTTGCTATGGATCATATTCTGCCCGCTGGGTTCAGGCTCGTTTCAGGTTAACACCGTATAAATAAGCAGTGACAACAACCCTTTTGAGGTAAATGACCATGCGCAACACCATTTTAACAACTCCTTTGCTTGCTCTTTCACTAAGCCTAGTAACAAGCGCGGCATGGGCTGCGCCCGGCCATGGCGGCGGTGACAGTGGCCTGACCGACGCTGACGTTGACCGCACGATCACTCTTGATGCTGGCGATATGTGGTTCGACCCTGAAACACTAGAAATGGCGGCGGGTGAAATTGTTAAATTTGAAATCACCAACACCGGCAATTTAGAACATGAGTTTGTGATTGGTAGCAAAGAAGCCCAAGAAGAACATCGTCAAATGATGCTAAACATGGCCAACGGCGGAGGCCACGATATGTCGAATATGTCACACGGCGGCGGTCACGATATGGCCAGCATGGACATGGCAGGTGTCACCATTGCGCCTGGTGAAACCGGGACTTTATTATGGAGTGTCCCTGACAATGTTAACGAGCTAGAGTATGCCTGTAACATTCCTGGTCATTATGAATCCGGCATGTACGGTAATTTTTCTCTCTAATCTGACGCAGACCCATGAAACTGTTGCTACTCGAAGATGATGATTTGTTAGCAGAAAGCTTGGCAGAGAGTCTCAAGGACAACGGTTACCTGGTTGATTTGGCCGCTTCATTGAAAGCGGCCAAGTCGCTGATGGCAACCGAGGATTATGAGCTGGCTATTTTAGATGTCGGTTTGCCCGATGGGTCGGGGTTAGATCTTCTCGCTCATTGGCGCAAGCAGAAGCGCAGTACGCCTATTTTGATTTTGACGGCGCGCGATACCTGGGAAGATAAAGTTATCGGACTTGAAACCGGAGCCGATGACTATCTCACCAAGCCTTTCCACGAAGCCGAACTTATGGCTCGCCTGAAGGCCTTGTTGCGTAGGCAGTCTGGTCAGTTATCTCATGTGATTACGCTTAACGGTGTCTCGTTGGATGAGGCGGGTCAACGCGTGTGCTTAGAAGGAGAAACGTGGCGTTCGCTAACAGCAACGGAGTTTCGATTACTGCGCTACTTAATGCTTCATCCAGACCGTATTCACTCGAAAGATCAGCTACTAGAGCAGCTCTACGCCTTGGATCAGGACGCTGCCGCACCTAACTTGGTGGAAGTCTACATCGCTCGCCTGCGCCGTTATCTCGGTAAATCAGTCATTCAAACGCGACGTGGTCAGGGGTATTTCTTTGCTTCACATTGATAGGCGCAGTTTACGCATTCGGCTACTCGCATGGTTAGGCGGCGTCGCGCTACTGGTGGTGGTCACCACGTGGCTATTGCACGGGATCTTTTTACAGAGCCTGGCAAGGGATTTTTTAGGTGAACGCTTACAACGTGAAGCAAACCACGCGGTCGCGCAGCTAGAGCAAGACCAAACGGCTGTACCGACTGCGCTCGACTCGGTTAGCCAAGGCTATCAAGTCTTTCATCATCTCTACGTACTCCGTTTCAATGGCTCGGTCAGCGCTTCTGACCCGCAATGGCAGCAACAGCTGGCTCCGTTGCTAGATGAGAGCGGCGATGCCCTAATAGATGTGAATCGCGGAACACAGCACATGCTCGTCTATCGCCGCCATTTTGAGTGGCAGGGCACGCAGGGTGTGCTATTGGTGGGCGAGGATTTTTCCCAAGTAGAATCAGGGCTTGCAACTTTACACTGGTGGGTCGGTGGGATCGCCGCCGTGCTTTTAGGGATGCTCATCATACTCAACATGCTAGCGGTTAACCGTGGACTCATACCACTCTGGCAACTGCGCCAACAACTTGAAGCATTGCGATCAGGCAAACGTGATCGCTTGTCATTAGTAGCCCCTTCGGAGCTAGATGAATTAGTCGACCAGTTGAACTGGTTCATGGACGACATTGATCTTCGTCTGAAGCGCTCGCGAGAATCGGTCGCCAACCTATCACACGCATTAAAAACACCGCTGGCAGCCGTTACTCAAGTACTGCGTGGCAACCGGCCTATTGATGACAACCGGCGCCATAAACTACTCAGCCGTATTGAAGACATTAACGCCCAGTTGGATGCGGAGCTGCGTCGTTCACGTATTGCAGGCCCTAATGCGGGACGAATGGCCAACGTTACTCGTGATAGCTTACGGCTGATTGAGATGTTCCGTAGCCTCTATCCTGAGCGTATGTTCGACCTGACTCACTCAGCACGTGAGGAAGAACAAGTTCCCATTGAATCTCACGATTTTTCAGAAATATTAGGCATCGTGCTTGATAACGCAGGAAAATGGTCGAGCAGGCGCGTTCTTTGCGATATTGCAGTCACTGTAACTGCACTTACGCTAACTATTGATGATGATGGTCAGGGCGTTGCAGAAGAGGAACTTTCACGCCTGGGAGAGCGTGGTACACGACTGGATGAGCGCCGTCCTGGCTACGGCTTAGGCCTTTCGATTCTTGCACAGTTAATCGTCCGCTACTCAGGTCACTCTCAGTTTGAACGAAGCCCACTGGGTGGTTTACGAGTGACGATTGCTTTGCCCTTGACGGCTGAAGTGGTCAATTAATCATCATTCAGCTTTGATTCAGCTTCTTCCATCAAGATGGTGCTATTCACCATTGATGGGAGTTACACATGGCACGCTCAAGTATCATTTCTCACCCTCTTTCTCGTCGGCAAGTGTTAAAAGGAGGCGCTGCCTTAGGCTTAGGTTCTGCTGCGGCAATGGGGTTAACTCCCGCCTGGGCAAACCCCTGGGGCCGTACCAACGTCTATGCTCAGGGCGTTGAAGAAGGGCCCGAGGTATCGCTGGCGATCCGCCGTGAATCGTTGCCTATTGACGGACAAGAAGCCCAACCAATTACCATTAACGGTACCAGTCCTGGCCCGCTGATTCGTTTGAAAGAAGGTCAAGACGCAGTACTGCGTGTCACCAACCTACTGGACGAGCCCACCTCCATCCACTGGCATGGTCTCATTCTACCGCCGGAAATGGATGGTGTGCCTGGCGTTAGCTTTGCAGGTATCGCCCCTGGTGAAACCTTTACCTACCGTTTTCCCGTCCGTCAGAACGGTACCTACTGGTACCACAGTCATTCCGGTATGCAGGAGCAGCTTGGCCATGCAGGGCCATTGATTATCGACGCTGCCGAGCGTGAGCCTATCCGTTACGACCGTGAGCATGTGTTACTGCTCACCGACTGGACTTTTGAAGACCCGATGTCGGTGTTCCGTAATCTGAAAACCATGGAAGGCTATTACAACTTCCAAGAGCGCACGATTGCTGACTTCTTTGCCGATGTTCGTAACAACGGTTTTGCTCAGACCGCTGAAATGCGCGGCATGTGGGCTCAAATGCGCATGAGTTCGCGGGATATCGCCGATGTCACCGGTAGTACTTATACTTATCTTCTCAACGGCTATTCTCCTCAAGAAAACTGGAATGCCTTGTTCAAAGCTGGTGAGCGGATACGACTACGCGTGATTAACGGCTCAGCCATGTCTTTTTTCGATGTTCGTATACCTGGCCTGAAGATGACCGTGGTGGCCGCTGATGGACAACCGGTGCAACCCGTTCCTGTTGATGAGTTCCGTATTGGCGTGGCTGAAACCTACGATGTGCTGGTTTCACCTGAAGACGACCGGGCATACACCATCTTCGCCGAAGCCATGGATCGGAGCGGCTATGCACGCGCCACGCTAGCTCCACGTGAAGGCATGCAGGCGGAGATTCCTGAACGCCGTCAAATTGCAGACCGCGGTATGGAAGCCATGGGTGCCCACGGTATGGGCGGTATGGATCACTCCAACATGGCGGGGATGGATCACTCTGGCATGTCCAACATGTCGGGGATGGATCATTCCAGCATGGCTGGGATGGATCACTCCGGTATGTCCAACATGCAAGGCATGGATCACTCTACTATGGGGGGGATGGCAGCCGAGCAGGCCAAAATAGGCGCAAATGGTTTGCTTCTCGCCGGTGAAGCTCAGCCGGGCTCTCGCTATAACCAGGCGGGAATCGGCATTGATCCTGACGAACGACGCGTATTGGTTTACCGGGATCTCAAAGCGTTCACACCATGGCCTGATCGCCGTGAGCCAGGCCGTGAGCTTGAGCTGCACCTGACCGGCAATATGGAGCGTTATATGTGGTCGTTCGACGGTAAGAAGTTTAGCGAAGTGACCGGCCCTATTCATTTTGAGAAAGATGAGCGGCTGCGCCTAATTCTGATTAACGACACCATGATGGAGCATCCTATTCACCTCCACGGTATGTGGATGGAGCTAGAAAACGGCCAAGGGGAATTGATACCACGCAAACACACCCTAAATGTGAAGCCCGGTGAGCGCGTATCTGCGTTGATCACCGCAGATGCAGAGGGCAGTTGGGCGTTCCACTGCCACCTTCTCTATCACATGGATGCTGGCATGTTCCGCGTTGTTCAAGTTTCTTAAGGAGGCAGTATGAAAATTAAGCGCTACTTAACCCTCGCCAGCGCCGCCCTTGGCATGGCCGCCGCCACGACCGCTCAAGCCGAAGATGGCTATGCGGCACCAGACAGTTGGCCAGCGCCCACTGAGGAACATAATATGGGTATGGCACTGTTTGATCGGCTCGAATATAGCGTGCCTGATAAAGGCCCAGAAGCCGTGGTATGGGACTTTCAAGGCTGGTACGGCGGCGATATCAACCGCATTTACCTAAAGTCAGAAGGCGAAAATGTCCAGGGCGACGGCGAAGATGCTGAGTTTGAGTCTTTGGAACTACTCTATAGTCGTTTAGTGGCTGATTTTTGGGAGTTACAGGGGGGGATCGGTTATCAAGGCGGTGTTTTCTCCGATGATCACGCTGAACGCACCTATGGGGTTGTCGGCCTGCAAGGCGTAATGCCCTACGGCATTGAAACCGACGTGGCATTACAAGTGAGTGAAGATGGCGACGTAGCCGCCAGTTTTGAAGGCGAATACGATCTGCGCCTGACTCAGCGGCTCTACCTACAGCCGCGCACCGAAATTGCCGTGGCCGCCAGTGAAGTTGAAGAATTTGGCGTGGGCGAAGGCCTTAACTCGGTTCGTGCTGGCCTACGGCTAGGCTACGAAGTGACCCGACGCTTCGCCCCCTACATCGGTGCCTATTGGGAGAAAGAATACGGCGACACTGCAGATCTCTCCCGAGCCAGTGGCGACAACACTGAAGATACTGGAGTTGTTGCCGGTGTTAAACTAATGTTCTAACGACTCTGACAGTGTGTAACTTTTAACGTCACCAAATGGTGGCGTTTTTTATTATTTTTATTTTTATATTCAGCTTCATTTCAAAAACCCCAGCTAATATAACCATGTAACCAACCACTGGAGTAGTTATCATGAAAGTTAAATCAATTCTCTTTGGAGCGCTTGTAGCTAGCATTCTTTCAACGCCTGCATTGGCTAACTATGGGACGACCATCCAAGATCTGCCACTACTTGAAAGAGGCGTCTCTTCTACACAATTGCTGGCCCAAGGCCAATCAAAGCGTTTCAATATTAACATTCAACAAGCGACTACGCTGAAGATAGCAAGTGAGCACTTCCCAGGCGCAACCAGCACTGGTAACCGTATCTCTGCTGTGCTTTACAATGCAGCTGGACAGCAGGTGGCAGAAGCATCCAGCCCCCGTGGCCATTTTGAAATGGTTCGCCAATTGCAGCCAGGTAATTATCAGCTTGAAGTAACAGGTAATGCATTGGGAGGTACTAAAGAAAAGGACAATAACCGCTATGAGTTACATGTTGACTATTAATATATAGTCAATGATTTAAAATATAGGGCCAGCCTTCATGCTGGCCCTTTTATTTAGCAGGCATGTCTATCGTTGCATAAGCCTATTTGTAACCGTAGCTAGAATATTAAAATAAAAGAGTAGGGTGTGCTTGCCTGTGTGTGGCACATAGGTTCTATGCTTTTAGTTAA
>NZ_JBQSWC010000052.1:0-15603 GCF_052376775.1 Halomonas sp. AOP43-A1-21
GCCGAGCGGCCCCTTTTGCGTATGTTTAATACTCGCCCAAAAGCTGCTGGGCGCGTTCCTGCCAACTGCCTTCAATAGACGCCGCCTGAATCAACGCGTTACGGGCTTCATCGGGTTTGTTCTGCTGTCGTCGCAGTATCCCTAAATTTAGCCAGGCTGCCCCCATTTGGGCATCGTATTGGGTCGCCGCGTCAAAAGCTGCCATGGCTTTCTCTGGTTGCCCATTGGCATGCAGGGCGTTGCCCAGCGCAAACTGAGCTAGCGGATTGCTCGGGTAGCGGGCAACAAGGGCTTGCCAGCTGCTTAAGGCTTGTTTTGGCCCGTGGGTTTCTTCATAAGCGCTAATAGCTTCCAGAGCATTACGCGCGTTAATGCCTTCCGGCAGTGTTCCTGGGTCGGCAACAACAAACCCCCAGCGGTCGCTGCGTGCCCAGGTGGCATCAAACCGGCTAAACGAAAGAGTGTGTCGCTCGCGTTCGCCACTGCGCAGGATCAGCGTTTCTTCGGGTAAATCAAACCCGATAGCGACCGCATAGTGCCACATTGGATAAATAGGCAGCGACAGGTTCTGCATCACCACGACCGGGTCGCCGTTAGCCAAATGGTTTAATAGCGCATCCATAGTGCCGCGAATGGGGTAGGCAAGCTGCTGGTGGCGACGAACGGTGGCCAGCATTTCAGGTTGAACACTGCCGTCGCGCCCTGGCAAGAATACTTGCGGAATCAGCTGGTCAACGCTCACCTCAACACCCTGATAGTTCAACACCATGGCAAGCGTTGCCGGGCCGCACTGGTACTCGGTTTGAGCAAAAAACGGTACGTTACGATTTTCTATTTGAGGGGTTAAAGCTTCGTAGGTGCTGTCGAGTAACACCGGACTACGTGCACAGGCAGAAAGCAGTAGAGCGAGCGTAAAAACGCCCGCAAAGCGGGCGTAGGGTAACAACGTTTTCATAGTAACTGGGCTTAGCGGGTAAACGGATAAACGTCGGTCAAGCCGAGAATATCAGTAATCAGCAAAATGATGAAAACGGCAAACAGAGCGCCGATAACACCGCCACCAGCGCCGGCAGGTAGCTGATCAAGCTGCTGAGCCATTTGCTGTGCTTCGGCATCGCTCAGCGCGGCCACACGAGCGTCTACTTCATCAAGATCCACACCCTGCTTTAGCAGCTGGTCCTGTACATCGGCACGGGCCAGAATTTCATTGATTTTCTCACGGTCAGCACCGGCACGATCACCTGCTAAAACAGACTGAGTTGAAACGAGATCCATAGATTGCGGAGCGGCAGGTGCAGCAGCAACGGGCAAACTGGTGATCACGAGCGCCGCGATTAAGAGCGTAGAGAGGTAAGCGCGCAATGTTTTCATCGTCTTCTTCCTTATAGACTGTTCAGAGGGGAGAGGTACTTTACTGCTGGAATCAAGAGTATAGAAATAAAACGCGTGAGTTTTAAGTCAATTGTGCAAGATGCTAATTATTTGCACTAATGCGGTAGGTCGAGGCCATTTCAGAAAGTATGCCTTTACCACCGGCCATGGTCATCGCCAAATCATGCAGACCGGGCCATAACGGCACCACCGATGCACCTTTCACGGCAAGATCAAGTCGCTGG
Organism: Halomonas sp. AOP43-A1-21; assembly: GCF_052376775.1. Taxonomy (NCBI): domain Bacteria; kingdom Pseudomonadati; phylum Pseudomonadota; class Gammaproteobacteria; order Oceanospirillales; family Halomonadaceae; genus Halomonas; species Halomonas sp. AOP43-A1-21. The sequence goes on from NZ_JBQSWC010000052.1 coordinate 1,617, forward strand.
GCCATCAACAGGAGTTTATGCAAACGTTTCATGGGAAGGCGTTTAATGGCTTTTTGATAGGCGGGACGGCGCTTGTCAAAAATCATCGGCTTTTGGGTTTTGCAGGCATGTTCAAAGCTCTGTCCTTGATCCAAATGCTGATGCAGCGAGAGCAGGGTGCGCAGTTCGCGACTTAATGCCCATAGCACGATAGGTGCTTCGATGCCTTCACTACGCAGGCCCTGCACAATACGCGAAGCGCGGCTGGTTTCGCCTTTTAAACAGGCATCCGCCAGGTTGAAAACGTCAAAGCGCGAGCTGTCTTCAACGCCCTGAGCAATGCTTTCCACGTTTAATCGCGTGCCTTGAGGGTGAATCAGCGAGAGTTTTTGAAGCTCCTGATCAGCCGCCAGCAGGTTGCCCTCGGTACGTTCGCCTAAGAGGCGTGCCGCCTCAAGATCAATTTGCAGACCATGGAGTGATGCGCGATCGCGAAGCCAGTAACCAAGACGTGAGTTGTCCACCGGCCATACGGGTACGAACACACCGTGCTTGTCGAGGGCTTTAAACCAAGCACTTTTTTGCTGCTTGGCGTCTAGCTTGCCCATGCTGATAAGCAGTATATCGTCGCTACCTTCCATCATTTCAGCGTACTGAACCAAGGCCTTGCTACCTTCCTGGCCAAGCTTATGGGTGCCTAGCCGCACTTCCATTAGTTTTTGAGTAGCAAACAACGACAAATTGCTCGAGGCTTCCAATAAACGCCCCCAGGCAAAGTTGGCATCTACATCCAGCACTTCGCGTTCTTCAATACCCGCCTGACGAGCAGCCGTACGCACGGCATCGCAGGCATCACGATGCTGAAGCGGTTCTTCACCGGCCACAATGACTACCTTGGGCAGTTTTTTGGCAAGCGCTGCAGGTAGCTGGTCAGCAAAAACCTTCACTCAAAACCCTTAACGTTCGCCAGGCGTTCGACAATCCGCTGCGCTAGCTGACGGGCAAGCGTGTCCTGAGCTTCCCTAAAGAGCGTCTCGCGGTTAAGCAAGTCGTCATCATTGACCCGGATGCGGCTACTGACAGCCACGGTTGCGTTATTAAGCGCATAGGCATTGGTGTCGCGCTGTTGCACGGATAGCGTCGTGCTAAGTGTCAGCTCATGTTCACGACTGGCACGACTGTCACTGCCTATACGCCGCTCTAAACGAGAAGGCGGCCCTAATGTAACGCGCCAAGGCGCAGAGGGATCAACCTCAGTGCCCAGCTGCTGCAGGCGTGCGCGTAGCTGTTGTGCCGTAGCACTGGTCACATCGCCTTCAAGGGCAAGCGCAGGCAGAGTGGGCATGGAGCCGCTGCCGCGTAGATGAAAGCCACAGCCGCTAAGTAGCACTGCCGCCGAGGCGGCAATGCTGGTAGTCAGAAAGGTACGTCGGTTCATCCGCTTACCACGATGTTTACCAGCTTACCCGGCACGACAATCACTTTACGGACCGTTTTGCCTTCCAAGTGGCGCTGGACGTTTTCGTTTTCCATCGCGAGCTTCTCGATGGCTGCTTTGTCCGCACTCGCCGGAGCTTCCAGGCGAGCACGTAATTTACCGTTCACCTGAACAACGAGTTCGATGTTGTCACGCGTAAGTGCTGCTTCATCAATAACCGGCCATTGTGCTTCAATCGCAGGCTCTGTGTACCCCAGGCTCTGCCACAGGCTGTGACAAAGGTGCGGCGTAATTGGCGCAAGCAGCAGCACGCAGGCTTCAAGCGCTTCACGGCTAACCGCCAGACCCAGCTCGGAAGTATCATCGAACTTGCCAATCGCGTTGGAAAGCTCCATGACTGCCGCAATCGCCGTATTGAACGTGGTACGGCGACCAATATCATCGCTGGCTTTCTTAATCGTTTCATGGGTTTTACGACGCAGCGCTTTCTGATCATCGTTAAGCGTATCCAGGGTTAATTCACCCGGTGTACCCGCTTCGATGTGCTCGTTGACCTGACGCCATATCCGCTTGAGGAAACGGTGCGAGCCTTCAACGCCTGAATCAGACCATTCCAGCGACTGTTCGGGCGGAGCGGCAAACATCATGAACAGGCGAACCGTATCAGCCCCGAACCTGTCGATCATCGACTGTGGGTCAACGCCATTGTTCTTCGATTTGGACATTTTCTCAATGCCGCCCATCTCAACCGGCTGGCCGTCACTCATAAGCACTGCGCTCAACGGGCGACCTTTATCATCACGCTGAACTTCAACATCGGCTGGATTGAACCACTGCTTGCCGCCGTTATCGGTGGTGCGATAGAAGGTTTCCGCGATCACCATGCCCTGCGTTAACAGCTGTTGGAACGGCTCGTCAGAATCCACCAGACCAAAATCACGCATCAGCTTGTGGAAGAAGCGGGCATACAGCAGGTGCAGGATAGCGTGCTCGATACCGCCAATATAAAGATCAACCGGCAGCCAGTAGTTGGCGCGATCATCCAGCATGGCGTCGTGGTTATCGGCACAGCAGAAGCGTGCAAAGTACCACGAGGACTCCATAAAGGTGTCGAAGGTATCGGTTTCACGTACCCAGCCATCGCCTAGATCAGAAAACTCGGGCATTTTCTTAAGTGGTGAACCGGAGGCGTCCACGGTTACTTCCATAGGCAGCGCCACCGGAAGCTCATCGTCAGTTAGCGGAACGGTTTGACCTTCCGGGCCGTATTTAACCGGAATCGGCGCGCCCCAGTAGCGCTGGCGGGCAACGCCCCAATCGCGCAGGCGGAAGTTGGTTTTGGTTTCACCCCGGCCCATTTCCGCAAGCTTGGCGGCAATCGCATCGAACGCCTGCTCGAACTCGAGGCCATCGAACTCACCGGAATTGATTAGCTTGCCGTGCTCGATAAACGCGGCTTCGGAAAGATTTGGCGTTTGGCCGTTTTCATCAGCGATAACCGGTTTAATCTCGACGCCATACTTGGTGGCGAATTCCCAGTCGCGCTGATCGTGAGCAGGTACCGCCATGACTGCGCCGGTGCCAAATTCCATAAGTACGAAGTTAGCCACAAAAACCGGGACTTTATCACCGGTCAATGGATGAACCGCCAAATGGCCGGTCGCCATGCCAAGCTTTTCTTTGGTGGCCATTTCCGCTTCAGACGTACCGCCTTTGGCGCACTCGGCACAGAACGTGGCAAGCTCGCTATTATGCTCCGCCGCCTGTTTTGCAAGCGGGTGGCCTGCGGCAACTGCCACATAGGTAACGCCCAACAGTGTATCCGGGCGGGTGGTGTAAACCGCCAGCGGCTCAACTGCGCTGCCATCGGACGCTTCAATATCAAAGGTCAGCTCAACGCCACGAGATTTGCCAATCCAGTTGCGCTGCATGGTTTTGACCTGCTCAGGCCACTCCACTTTATCCAGATCAGTCAGCAGCTCGTCGGCATAGTCGGTGATTTTCAAGAACCACAGCGGAATTTCTTTGCGCTCAACCGGGGCGCCAGAGCGCCAGCCACAGCCATCAATGACCTGTTCATTGGCGAGTACGGTCTGATCGACCGGGTCCCAGTTCACCGTGGACATCTTCTTATATACCAGGCCTTTTTCAATCAGCTTGGTGAAGAACCACTGCTCCCAGCGGTAGTAACTGGTATCGCAAGTAGCGAATTCACGGCTCCAGTCGTAGGCAAAACCCAACGCCTTTAACTGGTTACGCATGTAATCAATATTCTGGTAGGTCCACTTGGCAGGCGGTACCTGGTTTTGAATAGCGGCATTTTCCGCAGGCATGCCGAAGGCGTCCCAGCCCATGGGCTGCATCACATTTTTACCCTGCATGCGCTGGAAACGTGAGACAACGTCGCCGATAGTATAGTTACGCACATGGCCCATGTGCAGCTTACCGCTGGGGTAGGGGAACATGGATAGGCAGTAAAACTTCTCGCGATTAGCGTCTTCTACTGCTTTGAAGCACTGATGTTTGTCCCAGTACTGCTGGGCGTCACGTTCGATTTCACGAGGGCTATAGTGTGCGTCCATCGGTTTTTTTAATGCCTTGGCGTATCCGCCCAATTTGGGCGCAAAGTGAATGGTAGATGACGACTGTCAGATAAGTAATGTCGATTGTATCCTATGAAGGAGTATCCTTGAACGGCAAGCTGATGATAGGAAATAACTGCGTCGATAAAAGGAGAGGTACCATGAGTGAACAACACAATGACCATCGCCTGCGTGAGGGCTATGAACGCCTGCTGGAACGCATGCAGGATGGCGCCAATGAGCTGACGTGGGACAACTTGCAAAAGGATCTAGACGACGCAGTCGCTTTTGAGGCAGAGCTTGAAGAGTACACCAAAGATGAGCTGGCGTTGCTGCGCGCATGGGTGGAGCGTGATCTAAAAGATATGCGGTACTACCTGGCCGATACCGGTATGCAGGTCGCCACGTGGCTGGGCATTGATATCAGCGGCCTGTCGCGGCGGGTAGCGGAGTCGCTACTGTCTATCGCCGACCGCAGTGTGGTTGAGCGTGAACGCTTTGCCGAAGACCTGGAGGCAGCTCGGGCTGATTACTGTGAAGGTGAAATAGCCGCCCCTGGCTTGATGGCTTGTGTGCATTGCGATGCCCAGGTGATGCTGCCGCAGGTGGCTCGCCTGGAACCTTGCCATCAGTGTGGGCACCGCTATTTCTACCGATTCCCCAATAAAATCATCGAAACGTAAGCGTTGCTGTCTGGGATAAATACGTAGACGTGGCAGCCCTTTACAGGGCTGCCTACGCCTATTCAGCTAACTGACTAAATAGCTCAACCCGGCAATCGAGCCCAGCGAAAGCAGGCTCATCACTCCCGCATAAAACAGATTGTTCTTCATCATGCGATAACCGCTAACGCCGTAGCGTCCCTGCAGGGATAAATTAATCCCCGACAATGGCCCGACGCTGGTGCCCACTGCCCATGAACATAGTCCCACAAAGGCAAACAGGGTGTGTTCTCCGCCTTGCAAGCTCACCATGGAAGCCAGTACCGAAACCCCAATAATCGGGTGAAGGCCCGCCAGCGCACTCAGCACGATCGCGATAAAACTGACCATGCCCTGTGAAGCCCCAAAGGATTCAAACAGTGTCCAATCGCTGCCTGCTATTGCAGCGACCAAGGTAGATAGGCCAAGTGTTAAGAGGCCCGCCGCTAAAAATAACGAGATCTCACCGCGCATCGCCGGTAAACGTGTCGTCGTGTGCTGACGAACGCGGCGAAGCGTATAGCGTGGCCCCTCCCGCAAGTTATAAAGTGAAGCGACGCCTGGAATTAAAAAAGTGATAATTCCCACAATGGACAGCTCAGGCGTAAGCCAAAAGTGAAACACCATGACCAGCAGCGCCATCACGACCGGCATCAATAAACTGCGCGGTGCCAGTGAGAAGCCCAGCACATTGCTTAAATCAAACCGGCGCGCTAGTTCCAGGGTGGTCAGTAATCCTGATGCCATCGCCAAAGGAAGACCAAACAGCGCAACGTGGGAGTACTGCATCTCGGGGGCTAAGGCGATGACGATGCCCATGGATGCAAAAAAGGGGGACCACGTCGCGGCACTGGAAAGCCCGCGGTTAAGCGCCAGATACTGAGGCATGGAGAGGGGGGCAGAGCGCGCCAAACGATCGCCGACCATAATAATCGTCGACATGTTCAAGATCGTGCCCAGAAAATGCACGCCTAACCACGTGCGCAAAATGCCGCCGCTGCCCGTCAGCTTCTTACCGGAGGCTTTTTTTCGCCCCTGTTGTTTGCCGACGAGAGAAATAAAGCTCACGCCGACAAGCATGGCCGCCACAAAAGCATTGCCCTGAAGCATCGCGGGCCAATCCACCTCGGCGTTATAAACAAGGCGTGCCACTAACAGCATCGAAAGGCCCAAGCCCATCAACACCCCCGCCTGAACCCGCGAGCGCTTAGGGATATCCCGCCAAAGCAACGCCACCGAGAGCCATAGCAAATAGCTCACCGCATGCGCCGTATTTACTAAGCCCGTAAAACCGAGAATCTGAGCGATCAGCCCAAGCAAAATCAGCACGCCCGCTAAACGCTGTCGAGAAGAGGTCTCTTGCATGACAAACCCTTAATAGTGAATTAGCAGGCTAATAGGATTGGCAATGAAAGACCAGCAGGAGAAGCGGTAGCCTCAACTTTAGACGCAACCTGTGCTTATTCGCGTTCTAAAGCACAGTCCTCGCCAAGTGTTACGCTATCAAACCATGGCATTTCCATGTTTTCATTAAGCCAAGTGCTGCAAGCCATCAATAGCGTTGAAGGAGGAACTCTGTGAATATTAAATTACACCGTATTTACGAAGAGAATGCACCCCAAGGCTACCATGCGCTTGTAGATAGACTTTGGCCGCGGGGCGTGTCAAAAGAGGACGCTGACCTGGATGGCCATTGGAGGGAGCTGGCGCCGAGTAACACATTGCGTGAGTGGTTTAATCATGACCCGGACAAGTGGAGCGATTTTCGGAAGAAGTACATGAGTGAACTGAGCGAACAAAAAGAGAAAGCCAAAGAGTATCTTGCAGACGTTAGCCAGAAAAACCTTGTGCTTTTGTACGGCGCCAAGGATAAGCAGTACAGCCACGCGCACGTTTTGAAGGAGTATCTGGAGAAGCTGGGCTAGTCAGGTAAATCGCAAACGCATGCATTCCCTATCGAGGCGTGTAATGAATAAAGAAGCACAGCTAGGCGATTGGATTACCCAGGATCCAATGCGCATGCAGGCGCTAAGGGTAGCGGCGCAAGAACGCCTGCCCAACTGGTGTATTGCGGCGGGGTTTGTACGCAATCTTGCCTGGGACAGGGCCCATGGCTACCCTCATTCAACACCGCTCAACGATATCGATTTGATTTATTTCGACGCCGACGCTATCTCTGAAAACCGGGATCGCGATCTCGAAAAAAAATTGCGCCGCCTATCCGAGGTGGCGTGGTCGGTCAAAAATCAGGCCAGAATGCATGTGCGGAATCTGGACCAGCCCTATACCTCAACGGCGGATGCCATGAGCTACTGGGTAGAGGTTCAAACCGCCGTGGGTGCATCGCTGGATGATAACGGTGAGGTGGTGATTATCGCACCGTTCGGGGTTGAGCCTTTATTTGATTTTACTATCACGCTGAATACCAAAAGGCCCAAGCCACTCGACTTTAAACGGCGTATTGCTGAAAAACGCTGGTTGGAGAGATGGCCCCAATTAAAGGTGGTAAATCCTTAACGAGGCCTTAGCGTTATTGCGCGCTGCAGTAGGCGCTGAGCGGTAACCTCTCCAATCACACCTGCCGTGGTCTGATCGAAGGGGTTAGCCTTTCATTTTGGTAAATCATCTAGTGTGTGCTTCGGTTACTTTCTGCTTTGGCAGCGGAACGGTCATTATTTCTTCATTAGCCATTTTATTATCGATTTCAAGCGTAGGTTGTTCCATGTGGCGCGCTTGGCGCTTCAGAATACTGGTATACAAAAATTGGTTATAAACCGCCCAGCAGTGGAAGGTTAAAAAGGTGATAATAAAACTGACGGCGACTACTTTGATCATCAGTGAGCCGTAAAGCTGTTCAAGGATGGCTTCTTCGATGATAAAGAAGGTGTATAGCCTTGCCAGTACAAGCAGCCACAAGATAAGGGTGGCCGTTGTAATAATGACGTCGCGGATACGATAGCCCAAGCCTTTCTGGCAGGGGTTATCAATAATGATAGGTACGAGTTTATTGTTCATGGAAGCGTTCTCCTCGGTCTGGGCTGGTCCAGGTGGCAAGCCTTCCCTGTTGACGCATCATGGCTTTGGGGAAGGCAATAACGACGGTCGCCATATTGAGAATCCAGTAAGCAAATGGGTACCAAATGCTCCAATAAACGCAGCGAAATATCTCTTTGTCGTAGCGGCTGTCGATATAAAAACTAACGGTAAACTGGATAAAGCTAATCGCTATTAGGATGCTGCCAAAATACGAGAACGCCTGGGTGGTGATGGGCCATGCCGTGGGTTGGGTGGCCTGAGAAACAAGCCAGGCGATCAGTAGCGCGATAACTGAGTAGCACCAAATCACGCTGATGATGTATTCCAGCATCAGAGGCCAGAAGCGCCGGTTCTTCCAGCGAATGGTTTGAGAGAAGTAGCGTAGAACGACTTCGCCGCCACCTTGGGACCAGCGCAGCCGCTGTTTGAACAGCCCGCGCAGCGTTTCAGGCATCAATACCCAGCACATGGCGCGTGGTTCATAGCGGACATGGCCACCTGCCAGCTGCAAACGCCAGCTCACGTCGATATCTTCGGTAATCATATCGGTGTTCCAGCCACCGACTTTCTCCAGCGCTGTGCGCCTAAACGCGCAGATAACGCCGGATATAGTGAATACCATGCCGTAAATCCGTTGGGCGCGTTTGATGAGCCCGATAATTGCAGAAAATTCGCCGGTTTGTATTTTGCCAATGGCGGTTGAGCGGGTTCTCACTCGGGGATTGCCAGTGACGCCGCTTACTCTAGAGCTGCTGATAAAATGCCCCATCATATAGCCAATAGCGTCGTAATCGAGAATGGCATCTCCGTCGATCCCCACGATGATATCGCTGGTCGCCTCACTCAGCCCATGATTCATGGCGCTGGCTTTGCCCTGATTGGGTTGATGCAGTACTTTTAAGCCTGGATACTCAAGCGCGAGTGCTTCAAGCCGACTACCTGTGTCATCCTTACTGCCATCATTAATGGCAATAACATGCATTTGTGGATAGTTCTGCTTGAAAAGATGATGAACGGTTTCATCGACATTAGCGCCCTCGTTATAGCAGGGTAGCAGCACCGTGACGGATGGCGCGTTTTCATCCCATTCAAGCTTGGCAGGCCAGGGCTGCTTGCGCTCCCAATGTATATAAAAGTAAATACCGCCACAGATCCAGATGGTTGCCATGAGGCTTGGGTAGCCAAGCGTAAAGATGGCTAGGTATTCAAGTATGTTCATGGTGTTGCCCTAAAGCGGCGGCCAATGGAAAAAGCTGGGCGTAGCACACTAAGGTTTGGATGGTTCTGGAGAAAATCATCCGGGTAATAGCCGATATGCTGAATGCCTTCTTCACGCAGCAAACGTACCCATCGTGCTAACTCTTCGCTGGAAACGGGTGTTTGGGTGCGCCAATCCTGGGTTTGCAGTTCAAAGACCAACTGTTTGGCACTCACCTGAGCAAGCGAATGTCTGGCTAATTCGCGTAGCCACTCATCCGGATTTTCAGCCTGTTCCATATAGGGCATGGCCATTACGGCAACAAAATCGTAGCCCGCCGCAAAGTTCTGGATATCCTGAGAGAACCATTGCTGACTTTCCGGATTCATCACCGTGCCGGCATACAGGTTACGCGCAGTAGTGAACTCTTTATTGTCTGCCTGGCGATAGTAGTTGGCTGCCTGCTCCAGCTCTCGGGTGAAGTCGGTTAAAAATTGGGTTTTATGTTGTGTCCAGGCCGCCATAAGGCTTGCATCATTATTAATAGCGGCAATATCGCGAGGTAAGGAGGCCTGAGCGTATGCCGTGAGTGCTTCAGGGTTGGCATCCTCAAAGTCGTTCAGAAACGCGTCATCGTGAAATATCAAGCCATCGAATTTCGTCAGGCGGCCAAGGTCCTGATAAATTTCGCGAATGATGCGCCGGTTGTCTTCCACATAGGGGGAAAGGCGGCGGTAGCGGTCGGGAGACTCAAGGCCGGTTTGCGAGTCGGTGACATAGCGGTGGTCGTCGCCAAGGTCAAACGAGAGCACCGGCATCCACGCATATACCTTGACGTTAGCGCGTTTCTTCAACTGCCAGGCCACACGGTTGAACAGATCGGCCCTTACCGGCAAATGGCGGTTGGGGAAGTAGAGCTCATCGGCCACGCCATCACCATCGGGATCAGCAAACGCCTGCAAGTAAACGGTGGTAACGCCATAGTTGTAGATACGCTCGATCAGCCTGTCGAGATTCTGTTCTTGCTGAATGGGGTCAGCGTCGTAAACATAGTCTATATCGACGTGAACAATACGCAGGTCTTCTGGTTCCCAGACGCGGTCGGATAGAATCTCTTCAATTGTTTGAAGACCGGTTTCCTGATCGATCAGGTAGCGATTGATTGAGCGCATAGAGCTATGCAGCTGGTTGGGAGCGCTTAACAGGCTAAAGGTGTAGATCATGCCGTATTCAGCGGCGATATCCAGCGTTGCCTGACTAGACGCCCCGTAAGGCCATACCATCATGCGGGGCGAGCGGCCCATGTGTGTCTGAAACTGCTGCTGGGTTCTTGCCATATCGTTGCGAATTCGTTCTACATAAGCGGCCTCACTTTCGTAGCCGGATTGCGGGTTCCAAATGCTGGTCACCGCGGCTGCCTGTTCGTTACCCATCGGGTTGCCTTTAACCCCGTAATGCAGGTTGTAGGTGTGAGAGGCGATTTCAACCAGCGGCGATTCGTCCAGAATCTGAACCTGCTCCCAGGTTAAAAATCGATCCCGGGGCAGGGTAATACTGCCGTAAGGTACCCGGCCGTTTTCAGGGACATCCAGCCAACTGCCGACGACTGCTTGAACGGCCGGAAACCCGTACAGCTTGAGCAGCGGGAAGACGATATCGTAGAAACTGCGATAGCCATCATCAAAGGTGAGCAGTACTGCTTTATCGGGTAGAGGCTGCCCACCTGCTTTGGCATCGACAATTTGCTGCAGACTGACCGGTTGATAGCCACCTGCCGTTAGTAAATTGAAATGTTCTATTAACCGGGCGCGGGTGATGGTTTGTGAGTAAATAGGTAAGTCAGGAGTGACGGTACTATCCACAATATCGTGATAGCTGATGACTACATAGTCACCGGGGGTACGTTCAGCGTGGGCTTGTTGTAGCCCCAGCATGACCAGCAGGGCAGCGTTAACAAGACATACGCGCCAAAATTTCATAAAAACCTCCATACAAAGCTGGCCGAAATACTGTTGTCGTACTCAGGGGTGCCGTCGTAAACGGCCCTTTGTCTTGAAATGCCGTACTCGATGCTGAGCGTGGGCGCTATTAGCCACTCGTGCTGATAGCCCACTGACCACGTGTTTTCGCTATTTTGATCCTCCTGCCAGTAGTGCCCTGATCCTAGAGATAGGGTTTGTGTAAAGGATTTTCGGTAATCAAGAGGAAGCTCATAGCTAAGGGATAACACGCCGCTCAGATTGGCATCACGGCGTGGGTTGAAATAACTGGCTTCAACTTCGTCATTACGTGAGGCAGCCGCTTGTATCTCGCCGTTAACCTGCCAACGATCAAAGTGATAAAGTATCTGGTCCCAGTAGCCGTAAACCGATTGGCGTAGGTTGCTGTCGCTAAAGTCGGTTGCCATTATGCCAATTGCACCTGCGCCTCGTTCGTCATGGCGGTAGGCCAACTCTCCCCGGTAACGGTCAGCGGTTACTCCATCGCGTAGTGCCCGCAGAGGAGTGTCTGGGGTGTTAAGCTCAACGCCTAACGTGGTGGTGAGGTGATCCGATACCGCGTAGCGAAGCTCGGTACGGGCCATAAAATCGTTATTGAGCTGAGCGCCGTGTCCGGCGGCAATCGTCACGGTTGCCGGATAGAGATTCCATTCGTAGCCTGCGGCTGTATACGCCGCGTACAGGTTTTCGCCTTCAAACTCACCATATTGACCAATGCGTTGTGCGAACGCGCGTGAGCCATTCTCATCGCGCGGCCCTTCCAGCAGCACCTCATAGCGCCATTCCTTAGAGGCCTGAGTGCCACTTCCTTCGCCTTCACTACGGGCGACCGTGCTGCTCAATTGGGGAGCGCGCAATTCGCGCCACTCGCGGACCAGTTGGTCACGCGTTGGGCTAGGCCTGGCGTTGGCCAGTTCACTGGCAATTTGGGTTGTGGTATCGCGCCACTGGCCACGCTGGAGTCTGGAAAGCAGTACTCCATGACGTGGTGCATCTCGCTGTGTGGGCGGCATTAACTGTTCGGCGTGCTGATATGATTCTTCTGCTTTTCGTGGCCAGCCACGGTCACGCTCAAGATCACCTTTGATCTGCCAAAGGTACGGGTCGCCAGGTGCCTGGTCCTGGTAGCTGGCCAGGCGTTCGCTAGCGGCACCTGCATCGCCACGCCACGAGGTAAGCAATATTTCGAGTAACAGAATTTTTTGATAGTTGGGGTTGTCGATGCGCGTTGTGCGGGTGAAATCCCAGCGTTGTTCGGGTTCGCCCGCACGCCATGCCGCCAGTAACCGGTCTGCATCACGAAAGCGTTGTGCATCCGTATAGCTGTAAAAGAGCCCTTCATTGAGAGGGTCGTCTGGGTCAGAGGCTTTTTCAGGCGCCTGCTGGATCAGGCTCTCGTAAAGCGTTGCCGCTTGATTGGGACGGCCTAAACCATTTAATGCATAAGCTCTGGCGCGATTGACGTAAGTTGGCAATTGACCGTGCTGGTTTTCAAGCCGCGTCGCGAGTGCCTCCGCTTCGGGGAATTGTCTAAGTTCGGCAAGTGCTACCACTTTGTCATATTCAGCCAGGGCGATGAGCTCTGGAGGCGCATTTGTTATTTGCAAAACGTTATTTAACTGCGCCAATCCGGTGCGGGTTCTGGATGGCTGATCCGTGTGGATCCCCAGGCGTATATCAGTGACCGCTTCGTAGTAGGTAAGCCACAAACGATCACTTTCCGAGAATACGTTGGGGTTGGTCTGCATGATCTGTCGGGCAGCAGAGCTTGCTCCCAGGCCTACCGCCAAGCGATAAAGCGCTTGAAGCTCGTTGGTGTTTGCGGGGTCTTGCTCTACCAGTGCCTGCCGGGCGCTCAGTTCTTGCATAGCGTTAGAGGTACGCGATGCAAGGTAGCCTCTGGCTTCCAACCCAGCGGTGGTGGTGCCCGCAACTTGGCTATACTGCTGTAAAGCAATATCGGCCATGGTGTAATTGCCCATGTCGGTTTGAACTAAGGCACGCCCGAGCCAACCTTCTGCATTGCCAGGATTACGATAGGTAAGCGCCTGAAATAGCGAGAGTGCTTTGGGATAGTCGCCCGCACTACGGGCCGCGCCAGCCAGGTTGGCAAGTTCGTTTTCAGCGAAATCATTTGGCTGGCACCAAGAGCAAACAGCCAATGCCTCTTGGTATTGTCCGGCACGCACCTGTAACGCAATCAGATCGGCACGTACGCGTGTATTTTGTGTTTGGGAATAAAGTGCTTTAAGCCCTTCAATCGAGGTTTCCAAACCTCCTTGACGTGCCTGAACCACTAGAGTTTCACGCTGCATATCGGTAGTGTTTTGCCCGTAGGCTGTCTCTACGGTTAAACAGGCAAGTAGGCAAACCGGCAATAAGGAGCGAGGACGACCGTGCATGGCGTTATTCCTACACTGAAAGGAAGTGGCAACTGCATATGGTTACTAAGAACATATGTTTTCAGTGTATAAGAGGATCTAAGCGATAGAACTAGGGTAAATGTTGATATTGTAGGGGATAATAATAAGTAAAATTCCGCGTCAGACTCAGCCTTATTAATGAGTTTCAAGAAATTAAATTTTTAGTATTTTTAGTTCTTTTTTCATTTTTTATAGATAGTTGCAGTAGCTCTGCTTTAAAGCGGAAAGCCTCGCTAACCTATAATTATTGAGCGATAAAGTAAAAGTAGCGGAACTTTTAAAGAACACAGCGTATTAGATAGTGCCGGTTAAAAATAAATCATCTAATGTATGTTAGGTATTTCCATTACATAAGAGTGAAGTAGCTTATTGAGACCGACTGAGTGTGTGGTTGTAGGCTAATAGGACGTTTATTGACTATATGAAGCATCTGGTCATTCAAAAAATGGGCGTCAGTTGATTTTTTGAATGTTTAGGCGATTGGTAAATTCGTTTAGGAGGAAATCATGGTTTCTGATATGCAACACCAGGCTAAATGCCTTTGCGGTGCTGTGGGCATAACTATCACTATGCAAAGTAATCATATCAGTGTTTGTCACTGTTCAATGTGTCGAAAATGGGGCGGTGGGC
>NZ_JBQSWC010000053.1:0-15361 GCF_052376775.1 Halomonas sp. AOP43-A1-21
CATTTCGCGGTGGCTAAAAGTGTCTATTCAATACCGTTAATAAGTTCAGTTGACATAATAACCGCTTACTTTCCAAACGCCTTCTTCCAGATGCGGCGTAATGGTTTCGGTAATGTTGGGCTTATTGGTAAATCGCGTTTGATAGGTGAACTCCTTGTAATCATTCTTAGGAGCACCGGGCATAGACGTTGCACTGATGACACGCGTGCGTCGGCGGGACTCCACCGACCCGAAATCACGCCGTGCCGCGCTAATGGTCCGCTCTAGCATGCTGGGTGAAAGCGGGCGCTTAAGCAGCGGTGATGACACTTCCCAGGCCAGTTCAAACTCGCCGCTGTCGATTGCTTCAAGCCATGCCAGCGCTGCTGCTTCTGCCGCATCGGTATTCGCCTGGGCAGTGGGCGACATCAGTAGTAACAACGTAGTGATGAAACAGATCAGCGGTTTTGGCATGGATAACTCTTGGTGGCGATAAAAAGTTGACGGGCTTGATTAATTATCGGAACCAAGAGAATTTTCTTTAGCAATAATTCATTATAACCAGGCCAACCCACTATAAGGCTTGGATGCTACTGCCTCCAAAGGGCTCTCCAGGCTATTGGTGGGTGGGTGGCGGGCAGGTCAGTAAGGCAGAAAGACAAGCTTTCTGCCTTACTGCGAAACACCATCAATAATAGCGTTAAAATTCAGGCTTCTGACCCCTTGGACTCTGGGCGCAGCTGGAGCTGAAGGCCCATTAAAAAATTGCGCAGCACCTGATCTTTACACTCACGATAATTCTTATGGCTGGGTTTACGGAAAAACGCGCTTAACTCATGATTACTTAAGCGGAACTCGGCCAGCTCAAAAATAGCTAAAATATCCTCAGCTTTTAAATTCAGCGCGATACGCAGCTTCTGGAATACCATATTGTTGTTCAAATCGGGTTCTGGCGCGGGCGGCGGGCCTTCACGCTTGCCCCGCTTAAAGCTGATAAAGCCGTTCAAAAACGCGGCTAATTCTTTATTTTTCAGCTTAACAAACTCTGCGTCGTCATCTTTTTTCAACCAGGCAGAAACCTGCTCCTGGGTGACATCAAACTCTGCCAGAGAAAAAATTTTCATTACGGTGTTATCTTTTAAATCAAAGACATACCGTATACGGCGCAGAATATCATTATTGATCAAAATACAGCTCCTAGTCTTAGGGAAATCCAGCACAATCAATGTTCATGTGCTTTAGGTTCAGCATAAATTTGTATCTTACGTAGCCAAACTAGCTTGCTGATAGCTTTACAAGCAGCTCATCAATCTCGGCTTTAAGCTCTTCATCATGCACTTTATTAGCGCTGGCCTTGGCATTTTGCAGGCTTTGAATTGCCGCCTCCGTCTGGCCCAGCTCCATTTGCAATTTAGCCATGGAAAGAGCGATGGATGACATATGCTCTTTGGAATTGATCGCAACGGCTTTTTCCAGCGCTTTTCCATAGCCCACCAGCGCGTCATCCAACTCCTCGGTAAAGTCCGCCAGCGTTTCCCACTGCTCTGGATGATCTTTATCGGTATTTTCATTCTCGATGCAAATAGCTTTCAGCTCGGCATAGAGCGAATCAAAAGCCTCTCTATCTTCTTTGTCAGCCGCCCTCATCAGCTTTTCAGCCAACTCATAGACCGCCTTGTAAATCTTGGTATTAATCATTAACCACAACCCTATTTCTGAAAAACAAAAAATGAAAATAAACCGACTTATTAGCTTATTGAGCGATAAAAAATTCTTGAAGGCGCGCGATCTGCAGCCAATTTGTTATTTTATCACTGCTGCGTTCAGGGCGCGTGCGTTTGTTCACTCGCTGCCTTATCGGCTTGATGGGAGTAGCGGAGCGCTATAGCTTATTCAAACACCTCGTAATGGCGCTTTACGTTACCAGTTAGCCTTCCCCAGTCGGAGTTCGCCACACGCTGCTGGTGCTGTTCAAAAGCGGTTCGGTCGACAAACTCTTCATAGACGTTAAAACGATACGGATCGGCTTTATCCTGAGTGACCTCGAACATTATGCAGCCTGGCTCTTCAAAGGTGAGCTGTCGGTGATGAATAAGCCCGGCTTTCACGGCTTCAAGATCGCTTTCGGGGACGGTTATAAAACCTTTTAAGGTTACTTTTGCCATGAGATAGCCTTTTTATATAAAGCCCATTGAATTGGAAGACATCCCGCCTGAATAAGCTGAGCATTACCACTCAATATGAATGGGCGTACCCACCTTTACCAGCTCCATAAACTCGTCCATTTCGGCATTGGTCAATGCAATACAGCCATTGGTCCAATTAAAGCGTTGCGTAATAGGACCCAACCATCCAAGCCAGTTAAATTGGCCGTGCACCATAATAAAACCGCCAGGCGACACACCCAGGCTTTCTGCATTAGCCGTATCGGCTTCGTTAGGGTAACTCACATGCATTGAGCGGTAAGCAGAGGAGTCTTCTTTCTTATAATCCAGAACGTAGTGGCCTTCGGGCGTTCGCTGATCGCCCTCCTGCACCTTATGCCCCTGCGGACTTCCGCCAAGCGCGACGTGAAACTCTCTGACCACTTCGTCTCCATCCAGGAGATACATGCGGTTGTATGATTTATCTACTTTCACCAAATCGACACCTGCCAGCGCCGGGGTCGCGAGGAAGATCAGCAGCCATGCTATTTTGTTCATTATTTAAACCGTCAGATAAAGATTTAAGAGTGTACTGGATAGGCTTTAAAGGGCTCTAGCATTAAAACGCAACGTATAGTCGCAACGCATCCTGGTGCTGTATGCCGTTCTCAAAAATAGGTTCGGGATAATTATCTAGAAAATGATTTTTAACTACCCGGTCAACTCTAAACCCATGGCGCTGATAATAGGTAAGCTGATACCCAAAGGTGCCGGTGCTTAACTCCACCCGCTGCATATTCTTGGTCTTCAGCTCATTCAAGGCGAATCGCAGTAGGCCAGACCCAACCCCTTGCTGTTGAAATTGCGGATATATCGCAATATTGAATATCTCGGCGGTACCGGTATTGATCGGCTTGGCGATGCACGCGCCAATGACCTTTTCATCACGCTTCGCGGCAAAATACCAGGCGCCCTCCAGGTAGGATGCAATGGTTTCCTCGGAAGGATCCGCTTCAAGCAAAAGCTCGATGGGAATTTCGCTGATACCTACTTCCAGATAGCTCACTTTTCACCTCAGAAATACTTGATACCCGGCGGCAGTACAATGAGTTTTATCAACGACCCGCGTACTGGAGAATTTCGTAAGAGTAGGCGTATTTAAATGCGCCAGTAAGGTCGATACGAGATAGGTCTCCACG
Source organism: Halomonas sp. AOP43-A1-21 (assembly GCF_052376775.1). Taxonomy (NCBI): domain Bacteria; kingdom Pseudomonadati; phylum Pseudomonadota; class Gammaproteobacteria; order Oceanospirillales; family Halomonadaceae; genus Halomonas; species Halomonas sp. AOP43-A1-21. The sequence goes on from NZ_JBQSWC010000053.1 coordinate 3,323, forward strand.
TAGCTCCGCCGCTATCGAATCCAACGCCCTGCCCTTTCGCACCGCCCCTTCGATATTTGATTGAGTGGTAAGATATCCCACCAGAGATTCAGATGTGAACGTAACCGGCAACCAACCCTTTTCGCTTGCCAGGGCGGAGAGTTGAAGGTCGCCGAAGAGCTTCATATCTTCATAACGATTGCGAGGCGGTGATGGGAAGCGCTCAAAGTATTCATTACTGAGCCAATCATTGAACGTGTCAGAAGTCGAGTGCCCCGCGAACGCGAAGTTATAGATGATCCAGATAGCCCCAGGATTGGATGCGGTTTTATAGGCAGCCAGTGCTTGGGCAGTATCGAACCAGTGAAACGCCATACACGTCGAGATGAGATCGAAGCGGCCTTGCTCGGGCAGCTCAGTGTAGTCCGCCTTTCTCACGGTTAAGCCACGCCCTTGCGCGATGGCCAGCATCTCGTATGAGGAATCAATACCCATGACCTCCTGGGCAATATCCAGAAGTGGAACGGTAGAGTCGCCGGTGCCGCACGCTACGTCCACTGCTCGGCCAAAGCGTGCGGCGGGCAGATGCCGCTTCATTATCTGAAAGAGGGCTTGGTGGGTTTTCGGACGGTATTGATCATACCGCTCACCTATACCGGTATCGGCAAAATACTATGCCATATATGCATCCCTCGCGGCCGAGTGCTAACTAGTGCTGGATTATTTATGACAAGTAGCTTCGATAACTAAGTTATCGCACTCCAGCATACACGCAACATAATAGTGGGATGATGCTTTGGGTCTATAGCCAAGAGCGCTGTAATGACAGCACAAGAGGACGCCGATACGGGAAAACCCACTAGACTGAAACCGGCACAACACTATTGGATAGCCATGCCTGACAAGCCATTTTCATCAAATCGTCAGCGTATCAGTCAACCGACAAGGATGATCATGACCGCCTCTTTATCCCTTTCAGGTGCCCGCAAAGCGCTCCAGGTGCTGGTTCCACTTCTGTTACTGACTAGCATGCTTGTGAGTGGATCGGTTCACGCCGCCGAGCAGGGTGCGCCGGGCGCCAGCGCTACCCCAGCCGCCACCCCGGGCGAAGGTCCTGAAAACTCACAGATCGAAACCACCCCATCGCCGTTAAAGGACGAGGAGATTCGCCAGCGAATCAGCGGCATTTTCTCGGAAATAGACGGGCTGGGGGCGGTCGAAGTCAACGTAGCACAAGGTATCGTGACGCTAGGGGGAGAAACCGCCAATGACAGAAAAGCCCAGCAAGCGGTCGGCCTAGCCAATCGGTTGACTGATGTGGTGACAGTAGCAGACCAAATCGACCGCACCCTCGACGTTCAGGATAACGTCACGACCGCCTATCAGGGCCTGCGGGCGCGGGGCCAGAACCTGATCAGGGCGCTGCCGCTATTATTAGTGGGCTTTGTGATATTTGGGCTTGTTGCCTGGTTTGGAGCCTGGCTATCCAACCGCAAGCGCCTGTGGCTGCGGCTGACACCCAATCCTTTCGTTGCCGAGCTGGTGGCCCAGACCATCAAGGTAATCTTCATCGTGCTTGGGTTGATCATGGCGTTGAGCCTGATAGGTGCCGAAACGGTCATCGGTACCCTACTGGGGGGCGCTGGGGTGATCGGCATTGCCATCGGTTTTGCCGTCAAGGACACGATCGAGAACTACATTGCCTCATTGATGCTCAGCGTCCGTCAGCCGTTTCAGGCGCGCGATCATGTGGTCATCAACGACCGCGAAGGCATCGTGGTGCGCCTCACCTCCCGTGCCACCATTCTCATGACCCTGGAAGGCAACCAGCTGCGTATTCCCAATGCCGATGTTTTCAAAGGCATCATTCTCAACTACACCCAGAACCCGGAGCGCCGCTTTAATTTCGAGCTGGGAGTGGACGCCAATGACGATCCCCTGGCCGCCATCAAGGTGGGCCTTGATGCGCTCAAAGCATTAGCGTTCGTATTGAACGAGCCCAAGGCTATCGGCTTTATCACGCGTGTTGGCGATTCCAACATCGTATTGGAGTTTCAGGGGTGGGTCGATCAGTCCACGACCGACTTTGGTAAAGCGCGCAGCATCGCCATTCGTGAAACCAAGCACGCGCTGGAAAATCAGGGCTTCAGCCTGCCGGAGCCGATTTACCGGTTAAGCTTCAGTCCTAAGATTGAATACGCGCTAACACACTTACCGGCCGTTAGCCCTCAGAGCGAGCCTGTTCCGTCGCAGTCCGACTCTATTCAGAACCCGTCCGGCGCCATGCGGCTGAACTCCGCTGAAGCCAGAGACAAACAGCAGGCAAAAGCGCGCGCCAAACTGATACTGGAGGGCCAGCAGGCCGAAACGGTACTTGATGCCCGGCCTGACGATAAACTGATGCAAAAAGTGGACGAGGAAATCGCTCAAAACGCCGATGGTACCGACTTATTGAGCAAGCACTCTGCACGGGAGTGAGCAGCATTTGATTTTCGATCAAGCATGGGCGAGTTTCAATCCGACAAGCCCCACACAGATCAACATCAAACTTACCAGTTTGAATACGCCTGCGGACTCGCCAAACAGTACGATACCTAAAATAGCCGTGCCTACTGCGCCGATACCCACCCAGATAGCGTAAGCGGTGCCGACAGGCAAAGTTTTCAGCGCCAGACCCAGCAATAGAAAGCTCGCCGCCAATGAGAATATCGTCCAGGCGGTGGGCCAGAGTTTCGTAAAGCCCTCCGAGTACTTCAGCCCGATGGCCCAGCCGATCTCTAAAAGGCCCGCGATAAACAAGATAAACCAGCTCATGTATTCCTCTTTTAAGTACCGGGGCCGTCCCCTGACGAAAATCGAGCGGTGAGGTCGTCCTCACGTCACAATCGCTGTTTGTATGGTGATTACGGGCCCGCTTTTCAAACCTGCCGGGTTAGAAATGGCGTTCACCCCTAGCTCAGCACGGGCCTGAAAAAGCTGCGTTCATAGCTAATGATGCAATCGACTTGCTCGGCAAATTCGAATGCCTTGATGCATTCGGGGTCGCGCAACGACTTGATACGATACTGCTCATACGCCGCCAGACTTTCAAAGGTGAACAATGCCAGCGCGATGTTGTTCGCCCCTTCCGCTGGCAAGTAATAACCGTTGTGCTGGCCGCCGAATTTCTCGACCAGCGGGATCCACATTCTGGCGTACTTTTCGAATTCGTTAACTTTCTTGGGGTCGATTACATACTTAACATGGCAAGTAATCATTCATACAAATCCTTGTCACTGATTGGCTTTGTGAGTTTCGCGGCGTCGTAGCTAGCTTCATGAGCCGGGTATGGTCGCGCCCTGCATGCTATCGTCTGTCTCGAACAAGCCGAGAAAGACTCGGGTTCGCGAAAAGTATTTTAAGGATTGAGATAGAGAATGAACATCGACAAGGCACTGCTGTTGGCCATCCCGTTGCTTTTACCCAGTATGGCCATGGCCCAGGATGCCACCACCAGCTCGCATTGGGAAACGGAAGAACAGCACTACGATGAACTCGATTTACACTTCGTCGTGCTCAAGACCCATGCCCTCGAATCCGCTGGGCCTGCGCTCGTTTTTCGCTGCTTTGAGGACACGACCGTGGCCTATTTCAACCTGTTCGATGAGGACGAAAGCGGTACCTACGAATATGGCCCCGTCACGGTGCAGCTGGACGACGATGAACCCGAAACGTACTTGATGGAAGCGATCGATGACGGCCACGCGGTAGGTTTTTGGGAAAGTGCCGACGCGACCGCTTTCATTCAAAGCCTGCTCGGGGCGCAAACCCTGAACATAGGCATTACCCCGAACAGTGGCGAGCCCATCACCATAGGCTTTAATATCGAGGGTATTGAAACAATGATTGCCCCGGTGCGTGATGCATGTGGTTGGTAATGAATAGCTCAACCGCTAGGTAATGGCGTTTAAAGCGGTTTCAATATCGGCGAGCGGATGCGCAACCTACTCTCACCGATACGTTAAAGACAGTGGCTTTTTTCAAATAGACCCACTATATGAGAAAGGAACTGAGGCACCGCGGCTATGCCAAGAGGCTAGTCTGCCTTTCGTCGTATGTGTGAAAACGTGAGCACGACCAGCCCTGTCGGTCACCAAAGGACTGCTACAAACGGTATAAATCAGCTTTTGTCTTGCTCTTGACGTATTAAAAACAATTCTTAGTTACTCGGTTATCTCATAATGGCGCACGGCGTTGCCGGTCAGCCTCCCCCAGTCGGAGTTCGCCCACGTGCCGTTGATGCTGGTCAAAAGCAGCGCGATCGACAAACTCCTCGTACACGGTATAGCGACATGAATCGGTTTGATCCTGAATGACATTGAACGTTATACAACCTGGCTCCGCCAGCGTTTGCTGCTTATGAAGCACCAGCGCCTCCTGGAAAACGCCAAGCTCAGCTTGCGGCACAATGATTACTCCTTCGAGCGTTACCTTTCTCATGTGTTTCCCTTATCAATTAATCGTGCTGCTGGGCATAGGCTGCCTTGAGGGCGCACTAATAAAGCTATTGCAGTCGAGCTTCAACTAATTCGCATAACCCGCTTATTAGGATCGAGTCACGTTAAGTAACAGCCATATGAGTTTTCCGATGCGGAAGCTGCTAACTATCAATTTGCTTTACAAAACCAATTTCATCCCTGATACCTACCCGGTTGCCATCGGGATCAGCGATATTGATCGTTCTTCCCCAAGCGTTTTCAGTAATGGCCGCTTCAATTCCCCATGCTCTAACTCTCGATAATGTCTCTTCCAAATCATCGACGTTGAATCGTAATTTAAAGCTGCTTTCCTCGGGAGTCTTGACGCTGCTCTTTGCCTTACCGCCCTGCTCGACCATCAAGTAACCATCGCCGAACTCCAGGCAAGTCAGTTTGAAACCATCTTCATCCCGTTCGAAGAGCTGACGCAATCCAAACAGCCCACGGTAAAAAGCAACACACTCAACATAGCGCTCGGTATTAAGAATCACTCCGTAGCGTGCCACGTTTATATTCATGGGCTCTCCTTTGCTCATCAGTGTTCCATTAACGCCGCATCACGATTTAGATTACGCTCCGCCGGAATATCACTGAGATACTCGACAAATTCAACCTCAAATCCGGCCGGATCGACAAAGTAGACATTTTTACGAAACGGCTCGGTGGCACCGGGCTTGGCGACGGCAAAGCCCGCGTTATTCAACCGGGCCACTGCGGCATCCAGGTTATCGGTCACGTAGGCGAAGTGGGCCAGGCCAACACTATGGCCTTCCAGCGCACGGTTCTGCCCTTCGCCATGATCACTCAACGCCAAATAGTGGCGGTCATCACCAAAGTGCACCCATTTGCGCGGCTTGCCGTACCACTCGCCATGGCCTTCGTCGCGTATCCGCCAGTGCGGGAAAGCAGTACGGTAAAAGTCCAGCATGGCATCCATATCCATCACGACTAGGTTAACGTGTTCCAAATACATAGGTTTTCTCCTTGTATGGGTTCGGATAAAAGGATAAAACCTCAACCTAAGTTTAGGTAAAGCTTTTTTTACGAACCAGCAGAAAAAAACAGAGGCAGCGATGGCGGAGGCAAATTGGAGTGTCGGCAAAGTAGCCAAGCGTTGCGGTATTAATATCAGCGCCCTCCACTTCTACGAGCAGCAAGGGCTGATTCAAAGCTCGCGCAATGCGGGTAACCAACGCCGCTATAAACCGGAGGTGCTAAGACGCATTTCAGTGATCAAAGCCGCGCAAAAAGTGGGTGTCAGCCTGGACGAGATCAAGAAAGCTTTTGAGTCACTGCCCAATAACCGCACGCCCACGGTAGAAGACTGGCAGCAGCTTTCCAGGAATTGGCAGCGCATGCTGGATGGCCGTATTGCCTACCTGCAAACGCTGCGCAATAACCTGAGCGGCTGTATTGGCTGCGGGTGTTTGAGCATGACCAACTGCCCGCTGTATAACCCGGAGGATAGGTTGGCTGAACTGGGTAGCGGACCGGTACTTTTGGATCAGGCGGAAGCGCGGGCACAAAAAATTAAGGTCCATAAACCTTAAAAAGCGACATGCTGATCACTCCTCACCTATTTCCTAATTCTACCAAAATGTAGGCGTCAGAGGAGGTCTCTACCGCCTCAACGCCCTACCAGTAGGTAAAAGAGTATTGGCTAACATTAACGATAAAGAAGCAGAAACTAACTTTCGTGTCCTTTTAAATAACTTTTCAGGCATCCTTCAACATTCTTCTAAGTTCAGTTATAGACAAAGCAGGCTGTCGCAAATGAGTTAAACGGTGACATGTTGGACATAGTGATATTAAATCACTTAGCTCAGTTGTAGTTTTTCCAGACTCTGCAAGTGGAAATTTATGATGACATTCTATTACATATTTACCATTAACACTAAGCTTAAAATTGCAAGCCTGACACTTATAATCGTCTCTTTTTTTGCATTCATCAGCTAAAAACCTAGCTCTCTTAAGTTTAAAATATTTAAAATCTAACAAATAACCTTCGACCGCCTTAGGTGATTCAATACTTTCAAAATAAGAAACTTCATTATCTTTAGCATAAAAGCTTTTTAACAAAGATAAATAATAAGACGCATTTACAGACTTCTCGGAATAATCTGTTGTTTTATAAGAGCCATTTTCTCTATGTCGTTCAAAAAACTTTCTCGCATTACCCGACTTCCGACGTATTCCCGAGCCACTTGGGATAAACACAAGTTCATTGCCAACTACTTCAACGTTAAATATACTTCGCCCGCCAATAGTTGGATGCTGCTTATTAGACTGTGAAACAACAAAATCAATAAACTCTTTAAACTGAGATTCAATCATATAACCCCCTGAATGACTAACATAATTATATAGTCAGTTATATAAAATTCTTGGATGCGCATAACTTTTAATAGCTTTACACAGCCCACAAAACTAATTATAACTAACTATTGTATAAAACACTGAGCTAGCAATAAAGATATAAATCCAACATTCGCATGCCCGCTCGTTTTACTTTATTTTATCATACTCTATTAATAAATTATGATTAGGTCGCGCAGAAATTTTATGACCCCACATGCTACGCAGACATATGTTTTGGTGAGACATTGAGTCTAGTGGCATTATTATCGCTCGCTGAGCGTGCTTTTATAAAGAAAGACGCTACGTACCGCACAGGTTCGGATGCTTGGAATAGGATGGCAGGATTGAGTATGGGGAGCTATTCGAGGTGGCTAGCGCTGACCTTCATAAGAGCCCACCCATGCGGGTGTTATTGGCTTGAGACTTGCCAATTCAGCTTAGAGGGAGGGATTAGGGAGGGATAATGCGGAAAATATCCATAAGCCAGCTGTATTAATTTTTTAGGGAAAAGGTCAACTAAATTAAATATTTAATCGCCCCATAACAACATCCAACGAAACTGGATTTCAAATCAAAAACACAGCACTAGAAGCAAACAAAATAAGATCCTAAAAATTAAATCGCACCATAAAAAACTTCTAATTTATTGTAATAAATTCCTTCAAAATCATTACATTAAGCACTGTTTACCGCCATAAAGCTAATGCATTATTCGATCTACGGACGGCTGCTTTTACGCTATACTGCGGCATCTTTTTTTCGACACCCCTTACGACATCCCGTCAGAGCTTCTTATGCCCTTTGCAAAACTAGGCTTATCCAGTCCTTTGGTTCAAGCGATTACCGAACTAGGTTACAAAACACCAACGCCCATCCAGGAACAGGCGATTCCTGCCATTCTTTCGGGTAAAGATTTAATCGCCACCGCTCAAACCGGAACCGGCAAAACCGCTGCCTTTGTTCTGCCTCTGCTAGAACGGTTCAGCACAGCGGGCACGTTACGCGGCAAACGCATACGTGCGCTGATCCTGGTCCCAACCCGCGAATTAGCGATTCAGGTCGAAGCCAGTGTGGCTCAATACGCTAAACACCTGCACTTAACATCTATGGCGGTGTATGGGGGTGTTGATAGCGAACCTCAAAAAGAGCGCTTGATTGAAGGGGTTGATATTCTTGTCGCCACACCGGGCAGATTGCTGGATTTGGCTCATCAGCGTGCGCTGCACTTTGATGAACTTAAAGCCATGGTGCTGGACGAAGCAGACAGAATGGTCGACATGGGTTTTGTCGACGATATCAACAAAATCATAGAACGCCTGCCTGAAAACCGTCAGAATCTGTTGTTTTCGGCGACCATGACCGGCGACGTTCGGGCGCTGGCCTACGGTTTTTCAGACAGCAAGATGACCGATCTAGCGTCTGAAATATCCATTTCTCCCAACGAGCGCGCCGCCGCCAGCATCAAGCAATGGCTAATCGCGGTAGACAAAGACGCCAAGTCGGCCTTGTTGAGTCACTTGATCAACGAGCAAGAGTGGGATCAGGCGCTTATTTTTACCGAGAAAAAACACAATGCCGCGAAGCTTGTTGCCCAATTGGAAAAACGCGGCATCATCGCAGATTCCATTCATGGCGGTAGAAGCCAGGCCATGCGCGAACAAGTTTTAGGTCAGTTCAAATCCGGCGAGCTCAAGTACCTGATCGCTACAGGGGTGGCCGGTCGTGGTTTGGATATCGGTGAACTGAGCCGTGTAGTGAATTACGATTTACCCTTTCAGCCAGAAGAATACATCCACCGTATTGGCCGGACCGGCCGTGCGGGTGCCTCGGGTGAAGCCATCTCTTTGGTCGACATCAGTGACTTTAAAAATCTTTGTGCCATTGAAAGGCGATTGAACAGCATCATTGAGCGTAAGGAAATCGAAGGCTTTCCGGTTAAAAAAGCACTACCCGCTTCAAACTTGAATTATAAAAAGAAGTAATCGCTAATACGTAACAAAGAAGCTCACCTATTGAATGAATAAAAGGTGAGCTTCCCTGCTGTTTTTTTAAACCGGAGTCCATCCACCAACACATTGATAAGCACAGGGGCCGACAAACTTCGCTCTCACTACTCGGGGGCTGAAAACGCTTCCAGCAGCTCGGCATTGGTTGGATATTTCTCCAATAGCTCCAATAACTTCTGCGCGCCCTCGGTTGGCTTAAGTTGTGTCAACGCGCGACGCAGTGTGCGTACTTTTTCGATATCCTTTGCATCGATCAAAAGCTCTTCACGGCGGGTGCTGCTCTTGGCGATATCGATAGCCGGAAAGATCCGTTGATTGGCCACCTCGCGTGACAGCACGATTTCCATATTGCCCGTGCCCTTGAATTCCTCGAAGATCACCTGATCCATACGGCTTCCCGTATCCACCAGTACGGTAGCTAGAATAGTGAGCGACCCACCGTTTTCGATCTTCCTCGCGGCGCCAAACAGCTTGCGGGGTATTTCCATCGCTCGGCTATCCAACCCACCAGACATGGTACGACCATTGCCCCGCTGCTCGGCATTATGAACGCGCGAGAGCCGCGTTAATGAGTCGATCACAATCATCACATCGTGGCCCTCGCCGGCTTGCCTACGCGCCGACGCCAGAAGCTGGTCGGCCATCCGCACGTGGTGGGTGTAGGTTTCGTCCGACGATGAGGCGTGCACCTCGGCCGTCACGCTACGCTTGAAGTCCGTTACCTCTTCCGGGCGCTCATCGATTAGCAAGGCATACAGCTTTATTTCCGGGTGCGCCTCGGCCACGGCCTGGCAGATATGTTTGAGCAGCGTCGTTTTACCGGAGCCGGGCGGTGCGACGATCAAGCCACGCTGCCCCATCCCGATGGGCGTAATCAAATCCATCGCCCGCACGCTGCGCTGGGTGGAACCAGGCTCCAGGTGAATGCGGGGGGAAGGATGAATGGCAACGCCGTTTAGAAAGCGTTTTTCGGGGTCATCGGTGAATTGATCTTCAACGTCGTTGGCGGGCTTGACCTCTTGCTGCCGTTTGACTTTCAAGCCTAGTGTTTTTCTCGTCATAAGATCGATGGATCGCCTTGGGTAAGCTGAGTGCATAGAGTAATGGCTGGGCTTTGAAAATGATATTAGCCGCGTAATGACTCCACCCCGATAGTCACTGTATGTTAGTCCAAAACATTTCTACCCAAATAAATATTGCATTATCATCAGATGATCTCAGCGCTACTCTGACAAAGGTGGATCTCTAAGCTCGACGTCTACCTCATAATCTACATAGCGAGTCTCGCCGCGATACCACAGCTCAATACTTTCCGGTCTGCCGTAGAAATAAAATACCTGTATAGGTTCACGGTCTTCACGACTAATTCCAACAACGCTCCCCACTTGCTTGAGATAGCGCTGGGCGGAGCCCAAGGCAAAAAAGTGATTCAAATTTGAGGTGCGTAATTGCTCTCTATTGATCGTTTCCTCGGGAGTAAACACCTCATAATCGACCGTTAGTCGATTTCCGTCCAAGCGGATACCTTCGGGTAACTCAGCCGGGCTAAAACGCTGCTTTATGATATCCGGCATGGCCAGAACAGGTAGCGTGGCCGTGACTCGCGCTGGCCAGACGGGAAAGTGGTGTGGGTTATAGACAAGACCGTGTTCCGTAAAAGCAAACACGTTAACCGCATCGGGCATCTCGATAGGAGCTCCCTCAGCATTATAAAACTGCACACTTTGCGCCGCAGCATCTGACTGATAATCGTAACGCTCATTCGGACTTACGAAAAGCTGACTTTGTACCTCAGGGTAGTTCAGGTAAATCGATTCAGCGTAATCCACATCTGGGCGTTCGAGGTCAAACGTGTTGTAGCCTATCAATATCTGATGCTGCATTTCTTCGGCCGATATGTCTGCACGCGCTTGGGTCCAATGGCGAAAAACGGGCTCCTCTAAAACCGCATCGGAGAGTACTGTCAGGTCGCTGTCACCTACCGGCCTGGAGTAAACAGGAATCTCAAGCGAGCGAGAAACCGTGTTATTCTGCTCTGCCTGAGGCAACAAAGTGACTCTGGCTTTTTCAATCGAACCATTAAAAGCGAACGCTTTATGCAGAATCGTACCGTCGGTGAAAGATAAGCGCTCATTAAGGGCATGAATCTCTGCTGGAATATCGGTCAGCTCTATTGTGCCCTGCACTGCCCGCTCAATCGTGTCATCCAGCCATGCCGCCTTCTGGGCAAAGTAATCTTTGTTAAGGTGCTTTTCCGAACGCATGTAGATATGTCTCTCACCGCTCGCAACTGCTTCACCTACGATATCCATGTCACGCAATGGCAGCGTCTGGTCCGCGGGTACCTGAATCTCTACATCGTAGGTAAACTCGGTGAATCGGCGTGGCGTAATAGTATAGCCATGACGCTCCAGTGTCTTGCCAACATCCGAGCCGTCAAATTCAAACTCAATAAAATTTTCAGGCAGGGTGACCTGAGACTTAGCCAGCAGAGTCGTTGGTTTAGGGTCGTCTTGGCTGCGTTTATCAAGAAACTGGTATTCTTCGTTGTAGTATTGAAACTCGGTATTGCTTGCCCGCCCCCTGCCTACTTCAGGTAAGGGCTTCACCTCTCCGTCATCCATCGCTACATGGGTATAAAGCATATGTATGTCAAAAGGAAACGAGAAGGGAGGCGTTATCCAGAAACGCTGGGCTTCAGGGACAAACTGCCAAGCGACCATATTGTCTAGGTAAGCGTCCAGAAAAGCCTGCAAATTGGCATAATCTCCCGCCCGCGGGAAGCGCTGATTGATATACGAAAGGCGATAAGCCTGGTCGTCAAAAAGCAAGTCTTCATGCATGTCACGGTAAAAAATAAGCACGTCATTGTTCAGCCGACTGGCCAAAAGCGAGTCTTCGATATTCTGGATTTTTTCTTGCCACTGGTCACGCATGTTCTTCAACTGCAACAATGCGTCGCTGCGCTGCTCCTCGGTCAATATCTCTCTACCGACATAGGCATCTCCCTTCGAGGATATCTCCCCAAATGTAGTTCCCCCCCACAAAGCAAGTACACTCAAAAGTGTTAAAACACTAACTTTCATTTTTAAACTACCGATTATGATAAGTTTGAATCGCCCCGGATATTCTAGACACCCGTTAGGCTCTTAAAGTAACGCCTTTCATACTCAACCGGC
>NZ_JBQSWC010000054.1:0-14733 GCF_052376775.1 Halomonas sp. AOP43-A1-21
ATTCATTGATGCGACTTTCAGCGATCCATTATGCCCAGAGGGCGGCTCGATCCAACACCCAAAGCCTGGTCACATCATCTCCAGAGATAAGGAAGGTAGGGTAGCATCGATTTATTCAGACAACACCTGGGACTATAAGGCCTACAGCAGACCATCTAACCCAGTCAGGCTAAACTTCGAAAGCCAACTACCAGAAAGGAATGAACGAAATTGCGTTCTAATTGATGAAATTATCAGTGAGATGAAACTGATAATGTTTTACTTCATCTATGAGCCTAGCCACAGCGGCGGCAAACGCCAAAAACTGGTCACACTCTCAAAATACTTCTCTACACTGAGAGGGCTCTCTGTGATCGCACACAACGACAACAAAACACTATCAGAGCTTCATGAGAGCAATTTTTCGTTTGCAAAGATTTTGTCTAGCTGCATGACGAATCCAAATAGCTTTCGAAAAGGCGTTGAAGTCATTCAGTTCGCTAGACTCTCTATATATATCAAAGAATCCTTTGACATTGAACTACCTCGATTTTTAACTGACAAAAATATTGAACGATTGGACAGGAGCCTCGACAAAAACCGCTCCAACTATCAACAGCACCAAGGCAAAGACAGCAGAACTCCCTTAATACCGACAAGGATATATGCCAATCTTATCACTCAGTGTTCAGAGCTAGTAGTGGACTTCCTTAAGGTTCAAGACAGAATCGAAGAGCTTTATAAGAGCTATTACAGCAATCCTTTTTATTGGGCATCGCCACTAAACACCTCTTCCATATACCAACGCTGGCAAAGACTCTACCCCCAAAAAAAAATGGGGTCTTTGTCAGAGGTTAAACCACACCTAGTAACACCGAAGCAGGCTATTGATAGCTTAGAATTAACAGGATTCTTTGAAAAACATCCTGTAAAAACCAAGAGCACAGAGCACGGCTGGGTTGCAGTTGAACGCTTGCTTTCTGCAACTCAGGATGCAGCAAGAATCCTAATCTTTGTGTACACAGGGATGCGGCATCACGAATGCGAAATCCTACAGCCTAATTGCGTCGATTGGATCGATATACCAAGTATCGGAAAGTTACCATTGGTTATGGCGCACACCTCAAAAATGACCAACTCGAATTACAGTGAGTCAAAACTTCCGTGGGCCACATGCGAAGAAGTTCTTCCCGCCATCAAAGCTGCAGAAGCGCTCCGATCAATCAGACAGCCTAATAGCACCTATTTGTTTTTTGGTGATTCTAACGACGACTCTATTCGAAACTTGATTGACAGTAAGGTTCAGCGCGAAATCCTGTTCAAAGTACTCTCGGAAACCAACCCAGAAGCACTTCGAGTTACGGAAGAAGACATTGTGGAGCTGGAGTCATTTGATGCCTTCAGGGACTGGAGAAATGACAAGAAACTCGCCCTCAAAGCAGGTGAGTATTGGCATCTATCTAAACACCAGTTCAGACGTTCCACAGCTGTCTATAGCGCACGATCTGGAAAGGTAAGCCTGCCCTCTCTGAAGTTTCAGTTTAAGCATCTTAGCGAATCTATGACCATGCTATATCGAGAAAACTCCAGTATGGCTAAAAATATATTAAGGCTTGCTGATAACCAAGAAGGACACTTGGTTATAAGTGACTATATGAATGAGATTCGCCTAATTGAAGCATTGGAATTTGATGAGCAAGTTGTACAAGCCAAATCCAAACTTACAGGCGGCGGTGGCTCACGGCTACAGCAAGAAAAGAACATTGGAACCGCCCAATGGCTGGATGGCCCCGAAGAAATCCACAAGCTAATGATGGATGGAACTATCAGCTACAGGAGAACTGGCGTAGGTGGCTGCTTATCAGCAAAGATGTGCTGGAACTTTAATGTCGATGAGGTCATACCCTGCGTGAAAGGCTGTAAAGATGCTGTTCTCGGAGGAGATGATGAAGGAGAAAGGCTCCGCAGATACAAAGAGGGCTTAAAGATTGAGCTTGAGTACATGGATAAAGATCACCCTTCAGCCAAGCTGGCACAGCAGGAGATTGAATTTATTGAACTAAAATTAATCAGTGAGGACGATTGAAATGAAGCATCAGGATTACTACGAAGCAATTGAAAGAATAAAATTCGACACCACCAGGGTCGTCCCTAAGGGCTCAAAGATCAATAATAGAACCGTTGCGCTAGAGGCAGGGCGAGACCCTAGTTCAATCCGCAAAGATCGCGGCATGGATGACCTAATTGCTTTTATTAAATCATCATCTGAGCCGCTAAAGAAAAAGCGCCAAGCCGACAAAGCTGAAAAGCTAAAAGCCAAAATTGAGGACTTACAGGATATGTTGGATATTTCCCACGCAAAGTATTTGGCATCTATGCATGTCCTACTGGAAAACAACCTATTCTCTGTTGAAAAACCCCCAACGAAGGTACTGGACTTCCCAGAAAGAGATAACGCCAGCAGACCCGTTCTAGATCGCGCTAAAGAATACCGTGACATAGACAAGTGACATAAAAACCACCAATCTCTCCTGAATGATATTGTATATACATGGCTATGTTGGCATCTTCTTTTGATTAGTCATCATCGCCGCGCGAAGCCACGCCTCCTCGGCTGGCTTAGCGGTTGTAAACAACCGCCACCATGCCAAGTAATTTGGCAAGTACGTTGTCCCCATTCCATGAAAGCGCCCCATCCATCGCCCTGTGTGTCAACCTGAATCCATACACCGGCTCAGTGAGTTAACCTCAATATCAGAGCCCGAGGTTCAGGAGCCCATAGCATGCCTAAACCGCCAACCGAGCTGCCCGATCATCAGGTCACGCCGAACCCCAAGCTGGAGAAGCGTACGCGACGTCAGTTCTCGACCGAGTACAAGCTGCGCATCCTGGCAGAAGCCGATGCCTGCCGGCATGGCGAACTCGGAGAGCTGTTGCGCCGCGAAAAGCTGTACAGCAGCCAGCTGACCACCTGGCGCAAGGAGCTTGCCGAGAACGGCGTGGAGAAGCTTCACAAGACCGCCCCGGGGCCGACCCCAAGCAAGACCTCGGAGCAGAAGCGTATCGACGCACTGGAGCGTGAGAACGCCCGCCTTCAGCAGAGGCTGTCGACCGCCGAAGACTGCCTATCGCTCCAAAAAAAAGCGTTATCGATGCTCGATCGCATGAACAATGGGAACGAACCATGATCACGGTGCTCGAAGAGCGCCCGGCGCACCTGCCATTGGCCGTGGCCTGTCGAACCTTGGGCATCAACCGCAGCACAGTGTATGCTTGGCGAAAACGCCGCCATGAGCCCTCTACCGGAGCCTCCACGTCGCGTCGGCACTGCCCGCAGCCCAGAGCGCTATCGGCTGAGGAACGAGCGCAAATGCTCGAGATTGCGCACAGTGAGGCCTACCGGGATCAGCCGGTCTATGAGATCTATCATGACCTGCTGCAGCAAGGGATCTATCTCGGCTCGCTCAGCACCTGGTATCGGCAGCTGCGTGAGGCCAAGGAGAGCGGTGACCGCCGCCCTCAGCGTGCGCCTCAGCACCATGCCATACCGCGGATCACGGCATGTGCCGCCAACGAGGCCTGGACGTGGGATGTGAGCAAATTGCCCACGCGGCGACGCGGCATCTACCTCAATCTCTACGTGGTGCTGGACCTGTACAGCCGCTTCATCGTGGCCTGGATGATCTCCCACAAGGAGAATGCCGCACTGGCTCAGCAGCTCTTCCAGGAGGCCGTGGATCGCTACGGAATCCCGCACGGAGCACTGACGCTTCACCAGGATCGAGGTTCACCGATGATTGCGCGCAGCTATCTGGATCTCATGGGAGAGCTGGGAGTGACGTGCAGCCATAGTCGGCCTCGGGTCAGCAATGATAATCCCTTCAGCGAAAGCCAGTTCAAGACCAGCAAGTACCAGCCCGACTATCCCGGGCGCTTCGAGAGCATCGTCCATGCCCGGCAGTGGTACAGCGCTTACGTTGACTGGTACAACCTGGAGCACCATCACAGCGGACTTGCTGGCTTCACGCCAGAGCAGGTCTTCACCGGTCGATATCGCGACATTGCGAAGGTCCGCCAGCGGGCGCTCGATGACAGCTTCGAGGCGCACCCCGAGCGGTTCCTACGCGGACGCCCCCAGGTGGCGATGCCGCCGGAGAGTGTCTCGATCAATCCGGTACAGCCCGATGACGACGACCCGGCCCCCTACAGCGTGGTGAACTTCCCGACGTTATCAGCGGCAGGCAACACCGCGACGAAATCGACATTAATTTTTAACGATCTGTCCGAATCAGGTTGACAGGTTCCGCCAGGCTGACCGGCGTCGAGGCCGGCCTGGGGCTCAACCTCATCGTTATCGGGACGGTATGCACGCTGGCACTGGTGACCGTACTCAGCGGTCTGAACAACGGCGTGCGTCTGCTGAGCAAACTCAACCTCATCATCGCTGCCGGGCTGATGCTGTTCGTGCTGCTGGCCGGCCAGCCGCTGTTCGTGCTCAAGGCGCTGGGTGAACATCTGGGCAGCTACGTCAACAATCTGCCGGAGCTGTCGACCTGGAACGAAACCTATACCGGCACCGACCTGCAATCGAAGTGGACGATCTTCTACTGGAGCTGGTGGATTTCCTGGTCGCCGTTTGTCGGCATGTTCATCGCCCAGGTTTCCAGAGGCCGCACCATTCGTGAATACCTGCTGGGCGTGCTGTTCGTGCCCACGTTATTCAACTTCCTATGGATGACCGTATTCGGCAGCAACGCCCTGTTCCTGGAATTGTTTCAGGACGCCGGCTTCGCCCAGGCCGTGGCTGACGCCCCCGACGACAGCCTGTACCGGCTACTTGACTATCTGCCATTTGCCACAGCAACCATCGGTGTGGCCGTGCTCGTGGTGCTGGTGTTCTTCGCCACCTCGGCCAATTCCGGCGCACTGGTCGTCGCGACACTGACCTCCAACGGCCGCGACCCGAGCTGGCGTCAGCGCTTCTTCTGGGTGGCCACGGTCGGCGTGGTCACGGCCTTCCTGCTGCAGGCCGGCGGCCTGGGCGCGCTGCAATCGGCGGCGATCGCCAGTGGCCTGCCGTTCGGCCTGCTGCTGCTGACCTTCATCCCGGCGCTCACCATCGCGCTGCGACGGCCCAATATCTGGAGTCAAACGAATCTCGAGAGGTCCTCTGACGACACGAACGCGCGCGAGCCAGTCACGCACGAACCCGACGCATAATGTCGTCGAAGTTTCGATGCAGCTGGCGTACACCTGCTGCGGGACCGACGTAGCGCCCCTGACTCGAATCGGAGTGCGTATCACGAGCGAAGGCTATATCTGCCGTAGACCGATCACGCATTACAAGCCGGGAGCCGCAATTCGCAGCTGCGCGAAAATGCGAGCTACAAAGTCAGCGCACCAACGTACAGCGCATATGCTGCGATAGCGGCACCGGACAGCACGACAATCAGGATCGGCCATTCGTAGCGCTTGAATATCTTCTGGCCCTGTTCGCGCTTTGCGCGGGCAAAGAACAGCGCGCCCGGCGCGTACAGCAATGCTGAGAGCACCAGATATTTACCGCCGCCGGCATACAAAAGCCACGCACCGTATAGCGTCGCAACAGCGGCGATACAAAGATCTTTGTTGCGGGCCACGGGCTGGCCTTCATAGGTCTCCCGCCGCCAACTGACCAATAACGCATACGCTGCCGACAGGAAATAAGGCGCCAGTACCATCGAAGTTGCCAGGTACAAAAGGCTCAGATAAGTCGACTCGCTGAGTAATGCAACGAACAGAAACAGCTGAATCAAGCCGTTGGTTAACCACAGGGCGTTGCTGGGCACCTGGCTGGCGTTTTCCTTTTTCAGGAAGTCGGGCATGGTGTGATCGCTTGCACTGGCAAACAGTATTTCCGAGCAGAGCATCGTCCAGGCGAGCAGCGCGCCGCCGAGCGATATCAGCAGGCCGATGCTGATGAACAGCGATCCCCAGGGGCCGACCAGATAGGCCAGTACGCCGGCCATGGACGGATCCTTGAGCGTGGCCAGTTCAGCGTGCGACATGACGCCCATGGAGAGCACGCTTACGGCGATCAGCAGCAGCAGCACGCCGAGGAAACCGATCACGGTGGCCGTGCCAATATCGCTGCGCTTGGCGGCCCGCGCCGAATACATATTGGCGCCCTCGATGCCCATGAATACCCAGACCGTGACGAGCATCATGCCGCGCAGCTGTTCGATCCAGCTGCCGAGCGCGGGATCACCGTGACCCCAGAAATCGGTGAGAAACACATCCGGGCTGAAGTTCAGAACCACGACGAGGATGAATAGCGCGATCGGTACGATCTTGGCGACCGTCAGAATCAGGTTGACCGTCGCGGCCTGCTTGAGGCCGCGTAGCACCAGAAAGTGATAGCACCACAACAGCAGCGAGGCGCAGGCAATCGCAACCGGCGTATTGCCATCGCCGAATATCGGGAAATAATAACCCAGCGTGCTGAACACCAGCACCAGATAACTGACGTTGCCAAGCAAGGAGCTGACCCAGTAGCCCCAGGCCGAGGAAAAGCCCATGTAATCGCCGAACCCAGCTTTGGCATAGGCATAGACGCCGGCATCGAGAGCCGGCTTGCGATCGGCCAGCTTCTGAAACACGAACGCCAGACACAGCATGCCGACCGCGGTAATCAACCAGCCGATCAGGGTGACGCCGGCGCTTGCGCTGACGGCTATATTCTGTGGTAAACCGAAAATTCCGGCGCCGATCATCGACCCGGCGACCAGCGAAACCAGTGCGCCAAGATTAAGCTTGTCGGTGTTTTGCGACATGTAAGACGTTCTCTTGGCGTACTTGATCGAGACCCAGCGGGTTGCGCCGCTCTTGATCAGGTCGCCAGGCGATCAGGCCGCGCGATAGCAGCACAGGCGTATGCATCGCGCGTTCATCGCGCCGACACAACCGCTTGGTACAGCGTGAGACTCATGGCGCGCGTACGAGCAACCGGGCTTCGCTGCCATACCCCTTCGCCGGATCGAGTCGGCCGCTACCGTATGCAGCGAACCCGTGCCCCGCCCAGTAGGCGTGCGCTTCGCCCACGGCAATAAGAGCCACGGTATCGAACGCAGCGGCGCTT
The DNA here is from genome assembly GCF_052376775.1 of Halomonas sp. AOP43-A1-21. Lineage (NCBI taxonomy): Bacteria > Pseudomonadati > Pseudomonadota > Gammaproteobacteria > Oceanospirillales > Halomonadaceae > Halomonas > Halomonas sp. AOP43-A1-21. The sequence goes on from NZ_JBQSWC010000054.1 coordinate 7,097, forward strand.
GCATCCGCTAGCACGCGCTCGACCGCCGCGCCCGCCATGCCACGACCACGCGCGTGCTTTTCCAGAACGAGATCATGCAGGAAATAGCAGTCCGCCGTCTCGGGCAGCTTCTCCAGTGGGCTGTTCAAAGCCGGCGGCTCATCCAGTTGATCAGGATGCGCAATCAGATAGCCGGCGACCGCGTCTGCCCCTGGGTCGAGCACGTAACAACCGCCGGGGTACAACGCGAAGCATTGAACATAAATATCGAGCTCCTCGGGATAATCGAGATGAACGACATTGGCCAATGCGGCAACGGCCGCGAGATCGGGTTGTCGCATTGGCCGCCAACGCATCAGCGCCTATCCTCCGGGACCATTCTTTCAACCGCTGCCGGTGCGTCGGGCGGAGCCACCGAGCGCGAACGCATATCGCCCCGAGAGTATTGCCCAACCGAAAGATAGAACATGACGACCAGCGCAGTCAGCGTGACACCCAGTGCAAGATAGCGCACCCAGACCGGCGATACACCACCCGGGTGCAGGTGTTTTTCGTCGATGTCACGCTTGCGCGTGACCGCTACCGAATAGAACACGATTGTGGCAATGACGAAGATCAGCGCCCAACGTGTCTGCCCGCCATCCGATCCCACCAGCGCGATCATGCAATAGATGGCGGCCAACAGGCCGGCGCTGACGAAGAAGGTGTACTGGCCGTGCGGCATTTTGCCGTAGCCGAGCACCTTGATCGAAATCATCGAGTAGATATAAGGCAGCAGCGTCATGATCACGGCGACCGACGCGATCTTGCCGAACTGCTCGCTCGCGGTGGGCGAGACGGTAGCCAGCACCTGTGCGCTCATCAGCGCAGCGATGATCATCAGGCCCAGCGACGGCACGCCGCGCTTGTTGACGCGTGAAAAGATACCGGGAAACAGCCCGTCGTCTGCCGCGGCTTTGGCCGTTTGCCCTGTTAGCAACGTCCAGCCGGCCAGCGAGCCCAGACAACCTATTGCCGCAGCCAGCGCGACCGCACTGCCGGCAAAGTCGCCCAGCGCCACACGGGCTGCGTCGGCGAACGGGGCCGCAGAAGTAATCAATTCCTTGTTCGGAATCATGCCCATGATGACCGACGAACTCAGGATATAGGCGATCGACGCCAGAATGACGCCGCCGACCGTGGCGATCGGCACGTTGCGCGACGGATTCTCGACAACGCCGGCCGAGACCGACGCGCTCTCCACGCCGATAAAGGCCCACAGCGTAAAGGTGAAGGTTGCCATCACGGCACCGATACTGCCCTTGTCGGACACGTTCCATGCCGATGTGAATGTATCGGGGTTGAACCAGAACCAACCGAAAAACGCCATACCGAATATCGGTACTAGCGCGAAAATCGTGGTGAAGCTCTGCAATCGCCCGACCACATGCGGGCCCAGGATGTTGGCGTAGGTGAAAAACCAGATCACCGCAATGGATCCGAAAGCCAGCACCAGCGGCGTTTGCAAGGACGGGAAGAAATGCGACAAATAGCCGAGCCCCGCCACCGCCAGCGCCACGTTGCCGATCACGTTGGCCAACCAATAGATCATATTAGTCTGATAACCCATATAATCGCCAAACGCCTTGCGCGTATAGGCATAGGGCCCGCCCTCGGCCGGGTCGATCGAGGCCAGCTTCGCAAATACCAGCGCCAATGCAACGGCGCCCACGGTGGTGAACAGCCAGCCCAGCAGCGCGATGCTGCCAATAGCCGACAGATTCGCGGGGAGCATGAATATGCCTGACCCCATCATGTTGCCGGCAACCAGCAGGGTTGCCGGCACCACGCCCATCTTCTTCTTGGTCGCTACAGCGGTTTGATCCGTCATGTCTACCGCTCCTTTAGTGCTGCAGAACGAGAACGTGATAGGCGCCGTCTTCGACCTCTACCCCGTGCGTGTCGTGTGTGAATCCCGGGAAGCGCAGGTCGAACGCCTCTAATGCGCGCAGGTAGCCAATCAGCGCGCCATCCGCCGGTCCTGCATTCTCGCCCGGCATCATCAACGGAATACCCGGCGGATACGGCACCACGCCGGTAGCCAGCGTGCGTCCGGCCAGTTCGTCGAGGGTCACCCGTTCGACATTACCGCGCACGAGTTCCTCATAGGCATCGACCGGGCTGAGTTGCGGCGTCGGCAGAATCGCAAACCCCTCGGCCATCATCTGGGTGGTCTTGAGCTTGACCATGGCCGAAAACATGAGGTCGGCAAGATCACGCAGACCCATGCCCGCGTAGCGCTCCGGATAATCGGCGGCCAGATCGGGCAGCACCCGGGTGAGCGGCGTATTGGCGTCGTAATCCTTGCGGAAGTCGAGCAACGCGTTGATAAGCGTGCCCCATTTGCCCTTGGTGACGCCCAGCGAGAACAGGAACAGCATCATGAAGTCGGTGGTCTTTTCCACGACAATGCCGCGTGTTCCCAGATAAGCGGTCACGATATTGGCCGGAATGCCGACCGATTGGAGACTGCCTTCGGGCGTCATTCCGGGCGTGATCACCGAAACCTTGATCGGGTCGAGCATGCAGTAGTCGCGTTCGATCTCACCGAAACCGTGCCATTTTGCATTCGGCTCGAGCAGCCAGCAGCGTGGCTCGGTCGCCAGGTATTCGGGGTCGGCCTGATAGAACGGCGTCTTGCGGCCGCGCTTGTCGGCGACCTCCGGCGGCTGCCAGACATCGAAAAACCAACCGCCGTCGTCAGAGATTTCGGCGTTCTGGCGGGCCAGCGTCTGACGGAAGGCGACCGCTTCCCGGATCGAGGTGCCGGTCAGGCGTTCGCCGGAGCTGTCCATCATTGCCGCGGACACGTCATTGGAAGCAATGATCGAATAGTTCGGCGAGGTCGACGCGTGCATCATGAACGCTTCGTTGAAACGCGCATGATCGATCGGGCTACGCCCGTCTCGCACATGAATCATCGAGGCCTGCGACAGCGCGGCCAGGAGCTTGTGCGTGGAATGAGTCGTGAAAACAGTCGGCTTGGAGCGGTCGCGCGTGCCGGGCTCGCCGTGCATGCCAAAGCGTCTCTCATAGATCGGGTTGAAGCGTGCATAGGCATACCACGCCTCATCGAAATGCAGACGATCGACGGTTTCGCCCAGCAGTTCCTCTACCCGCGCGACGTTGTAGCACAACCCGTCATAGGTGGAGTTGGTGATTACCGCGTGCACCGGGGTTTTGGCATCGTCCTTGACCAACGGGTTGTCGCTGACGAGCGTGCGCAATGCCGCCGAGGTCAGGCGTTCCGGCGGAATCGGGCCGATGATGCCGTAGGCGTTGCGCGTCGGCATCAGGTAGCAGGGGATGGCGCCCGACAGCGTCATCGCGTGCTCGACGGACTTGTGGCAATTACGATCGCATAGCGCGACCTGATCGCGGGTGACACTGGCCATCAGGATCACGCGGTTCGATGTCGACGAGCCATTGGTGACGTAATAGCTGCGATCCGCACCGAACACCCCGGCAGTGTATTTTTCGCCAGCGCCGATCGGGCCGGTGTGATCGAGCAGTGAGCCCAGTTCACCAACCGATATCGATAGATCGGAGCGAAACAGGCTTTCGCCAAAGAACTCGAAGAACGCACGGCCTACAGGCGACGTCAAAAACGCAGTGCCGCCGGTATGCCCTGGCGTATGCCAGGAATACTCATAGGTGCGCGCGAACTCGACCATCGCCTTGAACATCGGCGGCAGCACGGTGGCGCGATAGGCCTGCAACGAGGCCAGTACCCGGCCACCGATGAAGTCCGTGGTGTCCTCGAGCAGCCAGATAAAATCGTCGGCCTTGGTCAGCGCATCAACCGAAATCGACGAAGCGATACTGCGTGCAGCAAGCAGGAAGATCGGAATATCGGCGTTGAACTCGCGCGCGGCATCCAGCACCGCGAGCGCCGCCCGATTGTTGTCGGACTCGTCGAGTTCCCAATCCAGGATCAGGCACTGGATAGTGGGATCGGTCGCAACAATTGCACGAGCATCGTCCTCCGACGACGAGCGCACCACATCAATTTCGCGACGCTCGAGCTCGTCCACCAAATCGTCAACCGCACGCTCCGCGGCGGTATTCATATCCTGCGACTTGCGAACGAGCAGCGCCCGCATCGCCAATTTCAGACTTGAAGTTGTTGCCACGCTCATCTCCTTGACCAAGAAAAGGTTGGCTTGAGAGCCGCCAACGCCTTAGCTGTGCAGTGCATGCTATTGGTTCCGACAGCACGTCATCTTGACTTAGATCAAGTATCGGCCGGGCCTGAGTCAGTTCGACCAGCAGGGTCCGTTGATACAGGCCGTTTCGTAGCGTCGATACCGTTGGCACCGGCGCGGTTGCCGCACACGATCATCAGGTGCCTGAAACCCGTACCGCGACCGGTACCAACACCCCGCCTATCGACGTGCCGCGCAATCGCTTTTTCGGCTCGCCCGACCAGAACTTTGCGCGCTCGACCGTCACGTCCTTCAACGCGCGCATCGCCCACGATGTCAACGACAACCTGACCGTGCGCAACGCCTTCCGCGTGACCGAAACCGATCGGGATTACCGCAATATCTATCCGGACGGCGCGGTCGACAACAACGGCCAGGTCGCGCTCAGCGGCTACCGCCACCCCAACAATCGCCTGAGCTATCTGGATCGCGCCGAAGCCGAGGCAAGCTTCGATACCGGCATCTTCAGCCACAAGCTGCTGGTGGGCACCGAGCTCGGCTGGCAGCGCGGCAACGACCGGGAAACGCTGCCCGCGCCGGGCTCCAAGGATCTGCCGGGCTCGGTGCCGGTGACCGATCCGACCATATCCAACGTATCGTTCGATTATCTCGATCGCCAGAACCACGTCGTGGGCAAATCGTTCGGCCTGTTCGCGCAGGACCAGGTATCGCTCGGCGAGCATTGGAAAGCGCTGGCCGGACTGCGCTGGGACCGGTTTTCGGTGGACGCCGACTACCAGAAGCCCGGCGTGAATCCGAGCCATACCCACAACGTGGATAACGAAGTCTCGCCGCGCGCGGGCCTGATCTACAAGCCGGTCGAATACGATTCGATCTATACCAGCGTGACCCCCTGTGTGTCAACCTGAATCCATACACCGGCTCAGTGAGTTAACCTCAATATCAGAGCCCGAGGTTCAGGAGCCCATAGCATGCCTAAACCGCCAACCGAGCTGCCCGATCATCAGGTCACGCCGAACCCCAAGCTGGAGAAGCGTACGCGACGTCAGTTCTCGACCGAGTACAAGCTGCGCATCCTGGCAGAAGCCGATGCCTGCCGGCATGGCGAACTCGGAGAGCTGTTGCGCCGCGAAAAGCTGTACAGCAGCCAGCTGACCACCTGGCGCAAGGAGCTTGCCGAGAACGGCGTGGAGAAGCTTCACAAGACCGCCCCGGGGCCGACCCCAAGCAAGACCTCGGAGCAGAAGCGTATCGACGCACTGGAGCGTGAGAACGCCCGCCTTCAGCAGAGGCTGTCGACCGCCGAAGACTGCCTATCGCTCCAAAAAAAAGCGTTATCGATGCTCGATCGCATGAACAATGGGAACGAACCATGATCACGGTGCTCGAAGAGCGCCCGGCGCACCTGCCATTGGCCGTGGCCTGTCGAACCTTGGGCATCAACCGCAGCACAGTGTATGCTTGGCGAAAACGCCGCCATGAGCCCTCTACCGGAGCCTCCACGTCGCGTCGGCACTGCCCGCAGCCCAGAGCGCTATCGGCTGAGGAACGAGCGCAAATGCTCGAGATTGCGCACAGTGAGGCCTACCGGGATCAGCCGGTCTATGAGATCTATCATGACCTGCTGCAGCAAGGGATCTATCTCGGCTCGCTCAGCACCTGGTATCGGCAGCTGCGTGAGGCCAAGGAGAGCGGTGACCGCCGCCCTCAGCGTGCGCCTCAGCACCATGCCATACCGCGGATCACGGCATGTGCCGCCAACGAGGCCTGGACGTGGGATGTGAGCAAATTGCCCACGCGGCGACGCGGCATCTACCTCAATCTCTACGTGGTGCTGGACCTGTACAGCCGCTTCATCGTGGCCTGGATGATCTCCCACAAGGAGAATGCCGCACTGGCTCAGCAGCTCTTCCAGGAGGCCGTGGATCGCTACGGAATCCCGCACGGAGCACTGACGCTTCACCAGGATCGAGGTTCACCGATGATTGCGCGCAGCTATCTGGATCTCATGGGAGAGCTGGGAGTGACGTGCAGCCATAGTCGGCCTCGGGTCAGCAATGATAATCCCTTCAGCGAAAGCCAGTTCAAGACCAGCAAGTACCAGCCCGACTATCCCGGGCGCTTCGAGAGCATCGTCCATGCCCGGCAGTGGTACAGCGCTTACGTTGACTGGTACAACCTGGAGCACCATCACAGCGGACTTGCTGGCTTCACGCCAGAGCAGGTCTTCACCGGTCGATATCGCGACATTGCGAAGGTCCGCCAGCGGGCGCTCGATGACAGCTTCGAGGCGCACCCCGAGCGGTTCCTACGCGGACGCCCCCAGGTGGCGATGCCGCCGGAGAGTGTCTCGATCAATCCGGTACAGCCCGATGACGACGACCCGGCCCCCTACAGCGTGGTGAACTTCCCGACGTTATCAGCGGCAGGCAACACCGCGACGAAATCGACATTAATTTTTAACGATCTGTCCGAATCAGGTTGACAGGTTCCGATCGTAAGCGAGCCACTAACCTTGCAATTACCCACAAGTCGATGATGCATCTGGATTGGCAGTTTGGAATCCAGCAACGAGATCTGCTAAGCGGATGAAGCCTCACCATAGAACGGTGGGCCCTGGGAAAGGATCACTTGAGCGATCCATATAAGGCGAACAGTACTAAACCAACGATTGCGATTATTCCAGAAAGTCCGGTGGCTACAGCAAACAGTATCATTTTTTTTCGATGGTACTGTTCTTGAAGCTTCCAATATCGGACTGGTGCCTGGAGTGCCAGCTTGTCGTCATAGGTCTGGGGCAAGGCCTCCAAATCCTTCCGAGCTTTTTCGATAGCGCCTGAAAGTTCTTGCTCGTATTCGCCGACATTTTCTTCGAAGCGCTTACGCTGCCCTTCTAGCAGCTTATCTGCACGCCCTGTCAGAGTATCGAGCCGTTCCTGGCTTTGGTCAGCTTGACCAGTTTGGCGAGTTAGTTCTTCATCCCATGCTTCTCGTAGGTTGAACAGCGACTGGGTCTCTGATTCGGCTTTTCGGTGATTTTCAACCCAGTTGTCCAAATGGCTGCACTTAAGCAGCCTTTTTATTACGCTCGATTTCCTGCACTTTCCCTGGGTTAAGCGACACTGAACCAGTGACCTCCCAGTTTCGGGTGCTGCCCGACCAGCGTTTCGGATAGCGACGCTTAGCGCTTTCATAAACCGCTTTACGACGTTCAAGGCGTTTTCGATCAACGCCACGATGCCGGTCAGCTGGCGTGACATATTGGATGCCACTGTGAAGGTGCTGTTCGTTGTAAGCCCGCTCGAACACCAACATCCATTCTCGTACCGCGCTCAGCGATGTAAAGCCCTTGGTGGGCCATGCTGGGCAGTATTTGACGGTACGGAACAGCGCTTCCGAGTAAGGGTTGTCGTTGCTTACTCTCGGTCGACTGTAAGACATCAACATCCCTAG
>NZ_JBQSWC010000055.1:0-14352 GCF_052376775.1 Halomonas sp. AOP43-A1-21
ATAGCTTATTAGTCACTTAAGGCGAATACACAGACTGCCGCCGTGCTAGAGGCAACTGGCGCCAGCCAGTTTTCTGCTAAGGATGAGCCTTTGTTTGCATAAGCGTTACAGTCCAGCGCAGAATCAAGAAATCCGAATAAACGCGAGCCCTGCCAGGAAAAAACACCCTATGTCTCTGCACGTTTGGCTGACGTTTTTCATTGCCTACCTTTTGATTACCCTCTCACCGGGCCCTAATGTGCTCCTGGTCATTCGTAATACGCTTCGGTATGGCGCAACCGGTACGGTAATCGCGCTAAGTGGCAACCTTCTAGCTCAATTGATCACTATCCTGCTGGTGGCCTTGGGGGTGGGTACGTTATTGAGCACGCTACCGGTGGCGTTCACGGTATTGAAAATCGTCGGAGCGGCCTATCTTATCTATCTTGGTGTGGCCCAATGGATGGCTTCTTTCAAGAACAACCCGGCGGCCAGCCCGGTGGTCAGCGATGTGACATCAAGGCGCCCCTCTCTATGGCTGGAAGCGTTTCTAGTCTCTATCAGTAATCCCAAGACCCTACTGTTTCTATCCGCCTTTCTGCCGCAGTTCCTTGATCACACGACAGGCTTGACCCGCCAATTCGCCCTCATGTACCTCACCATCGCGCTGATCGTGATCGGCGTACACTCAAGCTACGCGCTAGCGTTGCGGCGGCTAGGACATCACTTCCAAAGCCAGCGATGGAAAGTGGCGTTCAGTCGTGTCAGTGGCACGCTGTTTATCGGCATGGGTATTCGGCTGGTCGGTAGCCGCGCGTAAGGTATAAGGTCCACGTATCAAGAGTGTTGATTAGCCACTGCACAATAGACAAGGGAGGCCTTTCACCCAAACAGCACCGCATAACGCGTGCTGCGCCCGCCACCACCCAGCTTATATAGGCAACATTTTGCTACCAGCTCGGCCATGTCCCGTGTGGCGGTGGCCTTACTCACCTGTTTTGTCACTTTAACCCGATCCGCTACTCTAGCAGCGCTTCAAGTCTGTCTCGCTGCTCAGCATGCTTGTCCGCATTCTCGTATTTTAGCTTTTCCAGATTGATTAGTTTCCAGCGCACGGCAGGTAAATCAGCCGCCTGAAGGCGGTCAATGGCAGCGAAGTCGGGAGTGCCATCGTGCAGACTCAACAAGAATCTTCTGGTGCTTTCATCAAAGCGGGACTGAATATCCGCAATCAGTCGTTTGCGAGTACCTACAAGCTTTTCAAGACTGAATGAAGTCTTGGTCATGCCCTCGAATTCTCGAGCATAAGGCTGGTCTAGATCGATCAGATTCGGGTTCAGAAGCTCATGTGCGGGGCGCGATGAACTCGCGATATAGATAAGAAAAGTGCGAAATAGGTCGTCTGTCAGGCCTTCATTATCATAGAGCAGCTCCACATCAAAAAGATCGCGCGGATGCTGGCGATCTACGGCTGCATGCAACTTGCCGCCAAACAAGTCTTCAAACGAGACTATCTGCATTTCCGCGTAGCCAAATTCATCCTCAACGGTTTCGGAGACGTAGCGCATTTCAGGGTCGTGAACAACGCCGCGTGTGACAGGTGACGTCTCAAGCTTTACCTCCACACCATCTAAGCGGACAAGAAGCCGGGTAGCACCGCCGCCGCCGCCTTGTATGCGTTGTGTTTTTGCGCCTGCAATACCACGTTCGATGGAAGCCGCAATGCGGCCCATCGCATCATTGATCTCAAGAAGGCTTTCACTTCGGTCTTTAATCGGCAAGTAGGTCAGGTCAATATCGACTGACAGGCGAGGCAAGTCACGATAGAACAGATTAATCGCCGTACCGCCCTTTAGTGCAAACACCTCTTCCTTGGCGACATGGGGAAGAATACGCACAAGCAGCCTGACTTGGGCTTCATAGGTTTCACGGGCCATCGTGGCTCTCCCTTCTTATAAATTCTTCGGGCACCACGATGCGGTACCGGGGGTGTATTTTTCCACCCTTGACCAACGCGCGATCGCCGCTGCCGAGGTTGAACTCTGCTGGGTCGAGGCGCTTGCGCCAAGGGTGGCCGTGGCGATCCGCAAAGACAAAGAACAGGCGCTTAACTTTGATCTTCTTGCAGCTATGCAGCAGTGCCGATATCGTCCTCGGGCGCAGGGTCGTCAGGCTCTCGAACACCATATCGAGATTGTGAAAGCTTTCATGGTCAGGCAATTCATTCATGGCCTCCATAATCGCCCTTTCGGGCGCTGACATCTTCAGTTCCCATTCCCAAGGCAACGTGTCGGTTACGTCCGTATTGATCTTTTTCAGGCCGAGCGCCGGGTCGGAAAATAGCGATGTGCTGCGGGCTTCTATGGGTACATTCAATGACAGTTGGGTCAACCAGTTCGGTATGCTTTCACCGTAAACCCAGACAGGGGCGTTACTACCGAGCCGCAGATAGTGGTCATAGCCCTGTTGGCTTAAGGCGGTGATGCCACCCACATGAACCTCGTAGCCCATCAGGTACTGAAGCGAGAGAAGGCAGTTCTTCCAGTCAAGCGTGTCTGGCACACTCGAACTTGATACTGGGCGGCGAAAGACGCCGCGATGGACACGTTCCAACCAGCCGCCGTTGACATACTTACGGGCAAGAAAACGGCTGACACCGTGGCGTTCGAGCCAAGCAGAGTCGACCATGAACCCTTTAGCCGTAGCCCCAAGAACGCTCTTTAATTTTTCTTCTTTATGTGTACTCATAGTTCACAAAGTAGCATTTAACTAAAGAAGCCGCCACATTCTCTTCGAGATAATTAGATTTTGTGTACTCACAGTACACAAATTATCAATTTTATGAAGAAAAAGTGACGAGACGAGTCACGAGTTTGAAAGAGAGTCTGACACCTTCGCAACGCCTCTCTCGTCGTCGACCGGCAGCCCGGGACATGACACAGGGGCAACTCTGAATAGTGATCTATGTGTCAATCAAGCACTCGTCAATCAATGAAATTGGACGCGCAAAAAGTTATTATCCCGCTACATAGTTTTCTGCTGAAATCATACGCTTCTACATTCTCTCATTGGACACGCTATGCATAACCTTTGGATTCCCGTCGTCGCCATTTTCGTCGTTGCGGGCCTGATATTCGGTGGCCAGGCCTATTCCGAGGCCCAGCGTGATGCCCACATCGCCGAGATGATTTCGGAGCGTCTTGAGAGCCAAGCACCGGCCAAAATCTCCAATCTGGCGACTGTCAACAAGGGCTATGGGGTGTGCGGCGACTATGCGCTTGCAGGCGCCGAATCCGATCGTTTCTACTACAACAGCAACACCAAGCGACTGGCGCTCGGCACCGATGCCCCGCTGTATCAAGACAACTGCAAGCGCGTCGCTTATTGATCCATTGGAACCTGTTCACGACCTGTTAAGCAGTCATGTGATTGCGCCCGGCGCTGCGCGGATTGTCGAGCAAATGAAGTCGCGGCCGCACCTATGCCGAATGTGCCTTCTTGATAGGGATGAAGTGCAGTACACCCACCACCACCGAGCCCACCAAAAAGCCTATCACCGCTGAGCACAACGTATTGAAACTCCAGCCCAGCAAGCCGCCCAAGGCACCGGTGGCCTCGCTAATCCTATGCTCAATATGATGTACCCATTCATAGGGGGCGTTGAACCAACCCGTGCCATCCGCCCCCAGGTTGGCCATCAGGATATGTCCTCCCACCCAGAGCATGGCGATGGTACCCACCACTGCGATGGTCGCTAGCACCTTGGGCATGGCCGTGACCAGACCACGGCCCAGTTTCTGCATGCCCGAACTGTCCCGCTGGGCGAGCTTCAGCCCGAAATCATCCATCCTGACCAACATCGCCACCACGCCATACACCAGAACAGTGATGACAAACGCAACCACCACCAGGCTCACCATCTGCGACCAGAATCCCTGATGGGAAACAGTAGAAAGCGCGATCACCATGATTTCGGCGGACAGAATCAGGTCGGTGCGAACGGCACCACTCACGATCTTTTTCTCGGCTTCAGGCCCCTTCTCTACCGCAGGCTTGTCGTCGTCATGCTTGCCAGAAAGCTTGTGCCAGACCTTCTCAGCGCCCTCAAAGGCTAGGTAGCTGCCGCCCACCATCAGGATGATCGGCAATAGCGCGGGCAAAAAGTGGTTCAACAGCAGCGCTGCCGGTAGGATAAAAATCAGCTTGTTGCGGATCGAACCCAGCGCGATTTTCTTCACAATCGCCAGTTCACGCTCCGCTGCCACACCCTGCAAATATTGCGGTGTTACCGCCGTATCATCCACCACCACCCCGGCCGCCTTCGCCGTCGCACGCCCAGCGGCGGCACTCACATCGTCCAATGATGCGGCGGATAACTTCGCCAATGCGGCAATGTCATCCAATAATCCTATCAAGCCGCCTATGGCCATGGATGTTTACTCCGTGAATAACAGTTGCTGATAGTAAAGCACATAGCGGGTTGGCGAATGGCCTCATTTGCCTCATAGGGCAGCGCAAACAATGCCTCGCCAGTGTTTTTTATCGCCAAAGCATGGGAGTCATTGCGCTAGCCAGTATCAGCAGAAGGTTTAATTTACTCTCACTTTGATCACTCATAGTGACTAAAATACACTTCTTATAAACCTCCACCGCCCACTAATGCATCCGAATGGCCTTATGCTCCTTCTGTCTGATACGCTAATAGGGCCAAAGGCACATTCCGAAGAGCAAACGTATGGGTTTGAAAAAGTCAGACTATTAAGCCGCAACAACTTTCCTTTCTTGTTGTTGCGTCTGCCTGCCTAAACCACTTCCTTAAATGTAGGCCGCCGCCAAATAATCTTATTTTCGCTGAGACTTTATTGTGCTTAATAAGAATCCTCGACTGTGGAATTACAACCTGCCGATAGCACACATGATTGGAAGGACTCGAGCTGCCACCTCAGTTCTAACAAATCTTATTGGGATGATAATACATCTCATACCAACTATATTCGCTACTAATTCTGCTTCTATCCTCTACTCGACCTGGGGAACTTGCATAGTATACGGAGGGTTAATAACATGGATTTTAAACTGACATAACAAAAAAACTATTTGTGAACAAAAAAAGGAAGGAGACATGATCTACGAGCAGCTTATTCCTTAAACCTTATACTCTCATCCACTATATTTAGAGACTGAAAATAGTGTAAGCTACGTATTTAGCCAAGTACCACCTCATCGCAACCACTGTGGCCTAAAACAGACAAGTTTTACCCTAACATTTAAATAACGTGGAATCCGGGCATGTGTAAAGAAGTCCAGCTGAGAAGAATCAAAATAGACTTGAGCGGAATAGTGCAATTCTCAGCTCTTCTAGGTGTGGTTTTACATCTTATCTTTATATATTTTTATTTTCACTTAATTGGGCGTACCGATCTTTTTATTGCCTCCCTGACGGAAAACAATTCTTTTGTATATCTTATAGCGTTCGGGACAATATTTGGCATGGTAGCGTTTGTACTTTTCTCCATCCCATCATTTATATTAATACTCTCTAACCACATGTTTAGAGCCTACATTCCATCTGGAAAAGAAAAAAAGTACAAAAATTTCCTTTTAGTTTCTTCTGTATCTTTCGTGATAATCATCTCCCTTTCTCTACTGCTATCAATTTACTTCAAAATAGAAATTGGTGATAACTTTTATTCTTGCCTATCGCTTCTTTTAATTTCTGCATTCGCCTATATTTCACTAAGGAAATATATTAAAAAGCACATAAAAAAAGATGAACTAAAACACCATAATACCATGAAGGTAAATTTGGAGAGATTAGGCGTTTCTGCTTTATCTGGTTTCTTTGTCCTGTGCGCCTCTCTATACACAATATTTGTGGCCAAAGCAACTTTGCAATTAAGTGCTTGGGATGGAAGCAATTATGATACATACAAATCTATTTTTTATATCACCACCGGCGTGCTAGCAACTTTTATACCAGCTTTTTTTTATTTTCTTCCAAACGATAATGAGTTTAAAAAGAAAATTCAGGCCGTAACATTTGGAATATTTTTGTTTTCAGTCGTTCTGATATTAATTATACCAGCAACGGCTGGTGTTGCAGCTTTTAATGTGGCAGGTTTACTAGGTATGAATGACTCTACTAACAGAGTCTACTACTTGCCTGACATAAACTCTCGTCGAGTTTTCTTGGACAAGACGTGGAGAGCGAAGGAAGATAAATATAGCAATGATGAATACATAGTTGCTAAACAGCTGTACTCTGCCGGTGGTTCTGTACTACTTTGTAATAAAGATACTGTTTTTAAGCCTGAGGAAGTTGAAAGCCTTAGGAAAGTAGCAGCATCATGCCTTATGGTAGAAAGCTCCTGGTTAATAAAAATTAACAATGAATAGTAATCTTCATACGGCTCTGGCCTTAAAATTATTTTGAATCGTGCTCAATATTTTAGGGTTAAACCGCCTTTCACGCTTATGAACCCAGCTATAAATTGACGTTGACTAATGGGCAAAGAAGATAGAAAAATCGGCAGGCCAATAAAACTGGCCCACCGCTTTGATAAATTAGACTTTAACTATTCTGCTTGAGAGGTTGCAACCGTTGGGCCAGACATTAATGCAATAGTAGCGGTACCCAGAGCTGTCGCAACAGCGGCGAATAGATAGATCTCATTAAGCCCAGATGTCGACAGCACGATAGCTCCAAGCATTGCACCAAGTCCTATCGCCGCATTAAAAATGGCGACATAAATTGCAGAGGCCGGTAGAGCGTCATCACCAGCTTCCTTAAGAATCCAAGTCTGGAATCCCACCAAAACAGCGCCGATGCCTCCACCCCAAATAATAAGCATTAATACCGTGCCCCATAGGCCCATAACATCCGATAACATAGACAACAGCCACAGAGCTGCCGAAGCGAGGCAAAGGGCAACCATCAGAACCGATTTGAGCCAGCGGTCGATCAAGCTAGCGGTCACCACATTTGCTGCCAATCCAGCACCACCAAACGCCAGAAGTAAATACGCAATCACTGATGGCGTGATCTCGCTTTGCCTAACAAGGTAGGGCTCGATGTAAGTGAATGCCATGAAATGAGAGGTAACTACAAGCGCAGTGGCGGCAAAGATACACATAAAACGCTGATTAGATAGAACACGTCCCATGGCAGCGGCACCGAAACCTTCGTTCCCAGGAAGCTTAGGCAGTGTGGCGAAACACACGACTGCGACACCAAATGACAATACCGCGACAGCAGTAAAAGCTGCACGCCAACCATTGAGAGAGCCCAACAAATTCGCTAGCGGCACGCCCAGCACGCTGGCAGCCGATACGCCTCCAAAGATGATGGATGTGGCAAGTCCTACGCGATGGGGAGGCACAATCTGAGCACCGATAGTACCGATCATTGCCCAGAAGGCACCATGTGCTAACGCACCAATCACTCGCGCGCCCATGAGCGCAGGGAATGTTTCAGCCATGGCGGCAACCCCACTGGACAGAGCAAGGATTAACATCAGGCAAACTAAAAGTGGACGCCGCGGCATGCGGGAAAGAACGACAGCAGAAAAAAGCGCAGCTGCAACAGCTATCCATGCATAGAGAGTAACAATCAGGCCCGTCTGCGAAGTAGACGTTCCGAGAGAACTACCGATATTAGAGAGCAAACCAATCGGCGCCAGCTCCGTGGTAACAATAGTGAAGCTACCTACGCCAAGAGCCGTTACAGCCACCCAGTCTTGCCAAGTTGTTTTTTGAGCAGACATGCCAACCTCCTTTTCTCTGTTCAAAAAAGTTAGACGGACGTGAAGGCGGATTTCGCCGCTGTAATAGCATTCATCGACGCGGGGATACCCGCATAGACCGCCACCTGCAGAACGATTTCGACAATCTCTTCACGAGTTACCCCAGTATTCAACGCGGCTCGCATGTGAAACTCGAGCTGCCCCGGAGCCGTACCCATTGCTGCGAGCATAGCGATAGTGAGCATTTCGCGCGTATGTAGCGAGATCCCTTCACGAGCCACTACATCGGTAAAAGCAAAACCCAGTAGTATCTCAGTTGCGTCGTCGTGAAACTCATCAAGATTTTGCGCAACGCGTTCAGGTGCACTAGGCTCAAGCCTCTCAAGGAGGGATAACGCTTGGGTACGTCGATTAGAAGTCGGAACACTCATACGTTCACTCCTTTCATGCCTTCTGAGGTGTAGCGTTCGCCTATTACAGGCAACGATGCCGTGGCCTTTTCGAGTTGCCGCTGCTCGTCCACACTGAGCGTGATGCTCGCTGCAGCGACATTCTCTTCGAGATAGTGCAGTTGCTTGGTGCCGGGTATCGGCACGATGTCTTGCCCTTGTGCCAATAGCCAAGCCAGCGAGAGCTGGGCAGGTGTGCAACCCTTATGCTCTGCCAGTTCAGCAATCACGTCGGCAATTCGCCGGTTGGATCCAATCGCTTCCTTTGCAAAACGAGGTAAATTAGCGCGAAAATCATCATTGTCGAGTTCAGCGGTGTTTTGAAACCGGCCAGTTAGGAATCCGCGGCCAAGCGGAGAATAAGGAACGAAGCCAATACCTAGATCACGACAGGTCGGCAACACGGCTCTCTCTACTTCGCGCGACCAAAGAGAATATTCAGTTTGCACTGCAGTGATAGGATGTACTGCATGAGCACGACGCAGAGTTTCAGCGCTGACTTCACATAAGCCTATACGAGCAATTTTCCCAGATT
Organism: Halomonas sp. AOP43-A1-21; assembly: GCF_052376775.1. Taxonomy (NCBI): domain Bacteria; kingdom Pseudomonadati; phylum Pseudomonadota; class Gammaproteobacteria; order Oceanospirillales; family Halomonadaceae; genus Halomonas; species Halomonas sp. AOP43-A1-21. The sequence continues at coordinate 8,706 of NZ_JBQSWC010000055.1, forward strand.
GGACAAGTCGCTCCAGCCCACCAATGGTCTCTTCGATCGGTTCTTCAGGATTGATGCGATGAATATAGTAAAGGTCAATTTGTTCCACACCGAGCCGACGAAGCGAGGCTTCACAAGACTGGCGCGCATAGTCATGCGCTATTATCCAAAGTCCGTTTGTACTCCCCTGGGTCGCGCACAATGCCGAACTTGCTTGCAATTCGAATTTGAGACTTGCTACGTGAAAGGAACTTTCCAATCAGCTCTTCGTTATGATGCGGCCCATACATATCTGCTGTATCAAAAAAGTCGACCCCAAGCTCTACAGCTCGCTCCAAAACCCGCAAAGACTCACTATCATCTCGAGGCCCATAGAACTCGCTCATACCCATGCAGCCCAAACCAATTGCCGAAACGGTGAAGTCTTTTCCAAGCGTTCGCTTTTTCATAACGACCTCCTTAATCATGGAGGTTACAGCTTGACAGGATCAAAAAATGGAAAAAATGCAAGATATTGACAAAGAGATTTCCATTATCGGAAATAGCATGCCCCGAGGACTGGTTTGGGACGATACTCGGGCATTTCTTGCCGTAGCGCGCTGCGGAACGCTGAGTGCGGCTGCTTTGGAACTCAACATTGGCATAGCGACACTCTCACGTAGAATCGAGCGGCTCGAAACTGCCCTGAAACTTCCTCTTTTTATACGTCAGCAATCGGGCTACCAGTTAACTGAGGATGGCGCCGATCTCGTAGAGAAGGCTGAAGTAATGGAAGCGGCTGCACAGGCTTTCTCATCGGGCGCGGACACTCAAGCGCAGATAAGTGGTCAAGTGCGGCTAGCCACAGCCGAAAATCTGGCTACGGAGTTAATACTGCCAGCACTCCCGGCATTTCGAGCGGAATATCCAGAGCTTTTAGTGGAAGTTGTGACTGATATCTCGACCATTAATTTGCATCGAAGAGATGCCGATCTTGCGGTACGGATGGTTCGACCCGAAAGGGGCAATGTCACTCTGCGCCGTCTGGGTACCTTAGGGTACGGCCTTTATTGCAGCCCGGACTACGAGTCACGCCGAGAATTAAACCCTGATCAGGGTGACTACGATACGGATACCTTTATCACTTGGGGGGAGATGCAGACACATCTTCCTGGCGCTCAATGGGTAGAGCGGATTCTACGAGGACGCAAACCAGCCCTGACCACGACTTCACTTGCTACACAAGTATCCGCAACTAAGGCGGGGCTTGGGCTTGCCGTGCTGCCTCACTTCATTGCACGCGATAGGGGACTAATCTGCATCGACTCAGACATTGGGGTCGACCAGCCAATCTATCTAGTTATCCAAACAGACCTTGCAAGATCGCGGCGTGTCAGAGCACTTGCTGACTTTCTCACAGATTTGGTGGCTCGACATCATGAACGGCTCAGTGGATAAGCGACGTATCTGCTTACCATTCAAATTCTCCTCCCCATAGATTTAGCCAGCATAAGGATGTTGGTCATCAATATTTTCCATTTTTGAAAAACTAATTAAGAAAATTTGTTAAAGACTGACCTTTCTAAAAGTCGCAATCTTTCCATGGCACTCCGACGGAATTGGCGAGTTTAAACATTCCATTCTCGTTGAGAGCTTTATCTAACTGCAACGATTCGCCATGGAGAAACCTATGCCTTCTCAAACCCTTTTGATTTCTCGGTATTTCGTAAAATCCGGTCAGGCAGACGCACTCGCTACCAAATTAGGAGATAATGATGCGTCTCGCATTTTTATCTCACTTGACGAGTCCGAAGTGTTAGAGCTTCGGGCTCTCGAAGCCAATCAGTACAAGGGAAGAACTCAACCGCTCTTATTACCGTTATTTCACAGGAGTCGACCCACAAATGCTTAACCGGGCCGGGGCGGATTGGGCAATGGAGCGCCTGCAACATCCTGATGATCTATTTATTGCACCAGTGATAGAAGAACTTCAGCGTCTACAAGAGGAAGGAATCACTCCAGTTTTCATTTCGGGTTCTTTCCATGCCCTTCTCGAACCAATAGCAAATTCTCTCAAAGCGCCCCATATTCTTGCAACTAAGCTAGAAATCGGTGAAGACGGACTATATACAGGGAATATTATATCCCCTCAAACTATTGGTATGGGCAAGGCATTAGCAATTCAGAACTTCCTTCAACAAAAAGATACATCTCCTCAACACTGCTACGCATTCGGTGATGATATTTCTGATCTGCATATGCTTGATGTCGTCGGCTATCCGGTCGTAGTGGGAACTGGCAGCAGCCTGGCAAAACACGCGGCTATTGCCAATTGGCGTGTCATCGCGACCTAATAGCTCTGGGTGGATAGAATAACCGCAGTAATTTAAACCGCAAGTTAGGAGGCACTAGGGTCAGCGCCCCACTCTCTGGCTTACCGCCAGAAGTGCAGTAGTGCATCGGATACAGATAACTGGCTCAAATCCATGCCAGAAATGACTTGGACAACCGTCGCAACCACCGCTGGTAATCCGAGCAAAACGCGAATGGGTATCGGCACCAGAGCGGTCTACCATATGGTTTAGGCGCAGGTTTAGGGTTTGCCTTGCAGCTTCACTTGCTTGGCCAAATTCTGAACCAAGCACTTTCTATGGCATCGCACTCAGTATGCTCAGCGGCGCCGTATGTGGCCTGTCCTTTGATCAACACTCACCCCAGCACGAAAATACTTTCCACTCTTCGCAACTGCAGTGGGCCACATCAGTGTATTAGGGTTAACACTGTATGCGTTATCGCGGCAAGACCAACTTACCATTATCAGCATCGAGATTGTGTCGATGTATCCACTGATACTGTCGTGTTTGGCTCGCTGATGCGCAAGGAAAGGGCAGCAAAACCAGTATGATCGGGTAGTACTTTCAATTGCTGCGAAAATACTGATTGTAGCGTGCAGAAACAGTTGCATTTGACACAAATCATTTCCGACGTCTTTTAGCTCGCGCTTCATATGCGGTCAGAACATTAGAGGTCAAAGCAATACCACGCTCTACAAAATCTTTCCCCCCTTCATCAACTTGTTGGAGTAGCGCTTGACCTATCATCTCAGGTGAAAACCCGCCGCCTATAATTTTCTGTAACATCTCGTTTAGAGTAAGCCCTTCTAAACCAGAAGTGACCTTTCCATAGCCATCATTTGATACTTTCTGTCCTTCATCCTGTTCGAACAAGTCTCGTAGTCTGTCTGGGGGTTCAGCAGCGAAGCGGCTCTCTGATTTTTCAAGGCTCAATTCGTTGGAGACTCTCTCCCGAGCTATATTGCGAGGCTCTGAGCGGGATCGCACCAGAATGGTCTGCCCAAAAGAAAGACGGAACCAGCCAATCAAGTCGCCACTGATCTTTGCAACTGGTGAAGAGGATATTGCTTCGATACGGTCTATTCCATTCAACCATAGATGTCCGTCGATAATGCCAATTGAATCAACGGCAGCCCTTGCAGGCTTCCAAGACCTGAGACTTGGATAGCGAAAGGACGGTGCTTCATCCCCTTTCGCTATTAGTGTGAGTCGTTCAGCTTCAACCCGAATATACTCTCTGTCCTGAACTGCCCCTTCGCATTCTTGATCGGTACAAGACCCTATAATCGCACCCGCCATCGTTGCGATCGAGTCGGTATCCGACCCAAAAACATTGACAATTTTTAGTAGAGTATCTTTGGGGGCTGAAGTATCAGCGAGCAAGCTTACAAAGGAAGCAAGTATTGCTGTCTTTGTACCTGATCCTCGTGAAGACGGCGTAAGCCCCCCAAGCGCATTAACCGCTTGAGGATAAACATCTTCAAGTATGCCTTCACCAAGTGGTTCAAGTATGTTGATATCATCCAACATCTCTTGGACTACTTGCGCTACTGCCTCTTCGAACGATATCTTATTGCACCCTGACCAAACGCTTAGCCAAAACATGCGAAGATCGCCATCATTATTTACGACATCCAAAACCGAGCGTAATTGATTAACCATTACTTTTAGCTCTGCTAGATTAGCGGCTCGGCCGTTCAATAACGCGAAACTAAGAGAACTGGCATGAAAACAAGCCCCTACTATTCCTCGGACATGCCCGTGAGTACATACAGAGTTTCTAATGACATCCAGAAAAATACTGTTTAAATTGTGAAGATCCGGCGCAGCCCAAACATGTGGCTGTATGCGCATGGCAGCACCGTTTCCTCCAACACTAATATAGGTCGCTTTTTTGCTATCAAAAAAGTTTGAATACCAAGTAGCTGACGTTCGAGCGAGGTTCGACGCCGCCTCCTTCGATCCAACCCCAGCCCCTAGCGCATAATTCGCCCATGCAGGTAACTCAACTTTCGCGAACGCAGCAACATTGAATGCCCCGTCGCCACGAATTGCTCGCGACGTAGCTAGACGCAACTGCGTATCATCTGAATACGTACCGGCTGGCAGCTCTACTTTTACGCCACTGTACCCACCGACTTTTCTCTTCCAAGGTACAGTGTCTTGAACTTCATCCGCCCCGATGCGGTATTGCACACGACTAGCATCCGCAAGCTCTGTCATAAATCCAAGTGCGTCGCCGTATGCAGCCCATTCAGCAGATAACCTGTTCTGTTTTTTGCGATCCATTTTCAAAGCGGCCTAACTCCGAATTTTTCAGGAGCCACAATTACATCAACATCGCGATGGAATGTGGCCTTAAGGAAGCCGATTGTTTCCGACTGGTCATCGTGAGTGTTGACGTAAATTCTTTGTAAATAGTCAGTCGAAAGTGACTTCGGGTACAGTGCTTCGGCTTGATAGCACGTTGGGTAGCAGAGCCTAGTTGTATGATTTCGCTTCACTACGTTATTACTCCAACGGACAACGCAATCTGAGAAAAGATTAGATAGTCCAGCTGTTCCTACACCTCTTGTGACAGACGTGTAAATATTATTCGTAGATGCAAAGACAACACCCTCGTGGGTAAGCACCACTGGATCAAACGCGAGAATACACCAAAATATTGGCTCTTCACGATGCCATTTTCCAGCACTGATCTGGTAGAAACTAGTGTTGATATGCTCCAGAGATAAGCTGATATGGTCAAGATACTCAATATCCCGACGCAATTCGGCGTTTGCTGCGAACAGGTACTTCACCATTTCGTCGTTTTGCAATCGAGCGCGAGACTGCAGAGCTTGCGTATAAAGTGTTCCAAGACATCCGTGGTTAGTCGTGAAGTGAACTACTTCACTGATGCCCCTGACTGCGACAGTTTCGGCTACGCTCATAATTTAACTACCTCCACGGTACCGGCTGGGATTGCTTGAAGTAGCGGCAGATGCTCGCCCGGTTTAGTTCCCAAAATCACCGTTTGTCTAGCACGCCCAATCCCCATCGCGATCAACCTCCGGTGCGTATCGTACCGGTCATCATCAAGAGCTTTTCCGTAAGAGGCATGCTGAGCAGCAAGGCCAATCATGAATACATGATCAAATTCTAGCCCTTTGGCGCTATGGAGAGTGCAAAGTCCAATGTTCGCTGCCCCAGCCGGCCATACATGCGCTCCCTGTAGTTCACAAAAAACAAACCCGTTGTAGTTCAGTACCGCTCTTACATCATCAAACCAACCACCACCTTTGAGGTGGAGAAAACCGACGGTCTCTCTCTCCAGATCGATATGTCGAAGACGG